>NZ_WTKW01000248.1:0-6421 GCF_011378745.1 Pseudoalteromonas sp. Z1A6 | reverse complement strand
TAGTCCCGGTCAGTATTACTTATAAAATATTGTAATTTATCTAAGTCATATAAAAATTAGGCATTAAAAAAGGCGGCAAAAGCCACCTTCTTATAAAACAATAAAACTTATAGAAGTGCAAAAAGCTTTTGTAGTTGTGGCATGTATTCGCTGACAAGTTCAAGGTTGCTTTCGCTTACTAAAGACTCTGTAGACTCCTCAGCTGCGCTTGACGATTTACCAAACGAACCCATTAACGAACTAGCGCCTTTATCTTTAGCACTTTTCATGCTTTGAAAACCGCCCATTACTTTATTCGCTGTTTCTTGATTATCAGCAGATAAACCCGATTTAAGGTTTTCGATATAAGCCATTGATACTTCAGAACCTACAGTTACTAGTTGCTCTGGTGTAAAGCCGTAGCGGCCTGTAACACCCGCGAAGCTTTTGTATAGGTCTTGCTCTTTAATCATGCTTAGTGCGCTATTAGCTAGAGAGCTTTGTTCGTCAACACTTTGATCTGCAGAACCACCTAGCATACTTGCTAAGTCTAAGTCTTTTAAAGACTCTTGGCTGCTTGCCCAGCTCGTTACAGCTGGCAGTGCTTTCATATAGCTTTGAAGTTGACCTTCGTTAATATCTACTGCAAGGCTTGAGAAACTCATTGCTAATAAGCTAAGTGATACAAGTATTTTTTTCATTGAGCATTTCCTAGTATTAAAGTTGTGCCAATTAGAAACTAATAAGCAACACTTGCCAACACAAAATAATATATTGGCTGATTTTATAGTACAATTTATGAGAATTTATTTAAGTTCTAAGAATTTAGTTCATTCACCACAAGCTAATGTACTGATGATATAATACATTTTTGACAAATAGAGCTGAACACAATGTTAACAATTTCAAATACTGTCACTATCGATGAATGGGAACTAGAGCTAACGGCTATTCGTTCGCAAGGTGCCGGTGGTCAAAATGTTAACAAAGTAGCCAGTGCAATTCATTTACGCTTTGATATTAACCGCTCTAAATTACCTGATTTTTATAAAGAGCGTTTGCTAGCCTTAAATGATACAAGAATTACCAAAGAAGGCGTTTTAATAATTAAAGCGCAAAGCCATCGTACTCAAGAGCTAAACCGAGAAGATGCCCTTAAGCGCTTAAAAGATTTAATACTTAGTGCTACCGTTGTTAATAAAGCGCGTCGTGCCACCAAGCCCAGCCGTAATTCACAGCGAAAGCGCATGGATAAAAAAACTAAACACGGGCAAAACAAAGCGCTACGCGGCAACATAAAGTTTTAGTTTTAAACGGTATTAATAAAGTATAGAAGGGACTTGATGCCTACATGCAGGCACCATTTTTACATCGTATTGTACGTATAAAAATATGAGTGAGGGGTAGCCTCACTTATATTTAATAACTATTAATACCTACTTAGCCATTTCTAAATCAGATTCTGCATTTGCCAACATTGCAAACTCTTCATCAGCGCTTTTAGCAACTAAGTGTTTTGAGCTATAGCCAAAGTAATATGCGGCGCCCACAATAAACAGCACCATAGTGTATAAAAATGCACGAGGGTCAAACGCATACACACCCGTTAATGCTATAAGCGAAAGTACTAAAGCAATACTTGACGTAACTACGCCACCTGGAGTTTTGTACGGGCGAGGTAAATCAGGTTGTTTAACGCGAAGTAAAATATGGCTCAGCGCCATTAATGCATACGAGAGCGTTGCACCTACTACTGCCATTGCAAGTATTAAGTCACCCTCACCACTGAGTGATACTAAAAAGCCAAATACTGCCGGTACAATCAACGCACGTGCTGGCACTTTGCGATTAGTCGTAATAGACAACGAACGAGGTAAATAACCGGCTCTAGATAAAGCAAACACTAAGCGACTATAACCATAAATAATAGAGAAAAACGAAGCAACTAAACCCGCAAGCCCTAATATATTTACAACGGTTGCTAAGCCCTCACTACCCGATGCATTTAATGCATCAACTAAAGGCACAGCACTTGCCCCCATTGCAGCAGCACCGCCAGCACCAGGTACTAAAACAACAACTAAAAAAGCAGTAAATAACAAAAAGATCATTGCACCAATAATGCCTTTTGGCACATCTTTAGCGGGATCTTTTGCTTCTTCAGCAGCAAGCGGTACACCTTCAACCGCTAAAAATAACCACATGGCAAACGGTAATGCAGCCCAAACCCCGTACCAACCTAAAGGTAAAAACTCACTGGCTCCCACTGCATCGGTTACGGGGACGTCAAATAAGCGCGATGCATCAAAATTTGTGATTAAAACAAAAGCCGTTGCAATAATAGCTAATACCGCTAAACCACTTATTACCATCATTACTTTAAGCGCTTCTCCTACGCCCGCTAAATGAATTCCCACAAATAGTAAGTAAAATAATGCATATACCCATGGGCCATTAAATCCGGTGAGGGCTTCAACTGCCGAGCCTATAAAAATAACAATAGCAGCGGGCGCTAAGGCGTATTCAATTAATACGGCAAGCCCGGTTAAATAGCCTCCCGCTGGCCCCATAGCTTGACGCGCAAAACTATAACCACCGCCTGCAGCAGGTATTGCAGCTGACATTTCAGCAAGCGATAGTACAAGCGCTAAATACATAACCGCCATTAATACTGCAGCAATGGCAAAACCACCCCAACCGGCTTCGGCGATACCAAAGTTCCAGCCTGCAAAGTCACCCGATATTACATACGACACACCCAAACCTGCGAGCAATAACCACCCCGCAGTACCCCGTTTTAACTGTCTTTTAGCAAGGTACTCTGTATTATTATTAGTAGACATAACCTTTCTCCGTTGATGTTTAGTTTTTATTTTTTATTTCATGTGTTTTTAATTAAAATTATTCAGCAATTAAAAAGTTAGTGGTTGAAACCTGATGCTCAATTACATCATCTTGTGTGCGGTCTTTTAAATTAACCCCAGTTAGTTTTAGTTTTTTAGCTTCACGTAATAAGTACAGTGCGCGTCTCGCCGCTTCTGTATAAGGTAGGCCTGCAGGGCGAATATTCGATATGCAATTACGACATGCATCGTTAAGTCCTGTTTTGGGCTCCCATGTTAAATACAAGCCAAGGCTATCTGGCGAACTAAGTCCTGGGCGCTCTCCTATTAACACCATAACCACCTGCGCATTTAGCAACTCACCTATATCGTCGCCAATCGCTACTCGCCCTTGCTCAACCAAAGTAATGGGAGCAATTTTAAATTGCTTGTCTGTTGTAAGGTGCGTTAATAGCTCTGTTATAAATGGGTATGCATTTTTTTGTACCGCCAACGACGAAAGTCCATCAACCACTACAATCGCTAAATCGTATTTAGCCTGCGCAGTGTGCTTTTGTTTATTCATATAGCTGAGAAGTACTTGCCTACCATTTTCATCAAGTTTGCGGCCTAAATCGGGTCGCTGAAGGTAAGTAACCCTGTCAACGGCTTGGCTGTGTAAATGCAGGGGAGGGGCAACCTCTTTTAGAGCATTAATACTGCCTAGTTGCTCAGTCATTTCGTTAATATCAAGCGGAAAACTCACCGCATCACGCGCTTGTGCATGAGATAGCTGAAAAGCCAGCATTTCTGAGGTTGGCAAACTTATACCAGCGCGACCAAGCCCAATACGGGCGTCGGTAAAACGCCGTAAATCACTCCAAGGGTTGTGCACTACATTACCGTTATTTTTATGCTCATTTATTGAGTTATCTAATGGAGTGGTCGGTTTTGAACGTGATTTCATGAGCCACCTCCAGCAATTGCACCCAGAGGTTTAGCAAAAGCGGGAGGCAAGGTATCTGAAAGTGTGATGTCGGTAGTGCTTTGCATAATTTTCATTTTGCTTAGCCATGCTTCAAACTCAGGGGCGGGTCTAGAGCCAAGAACTCGACGCACATATAATGCATCATGAAACGACGTAGTTTGGTAATTAAGCATAATATCGTCAGAGCCAGGTATTCCCATTACAAACGAGCAACCTGCAACACCTAATAGCGTTAGCAAATTATCCATATCGTTTTGATCGGCCTCTGCATGATTGGTGTAACACACGTCGCACCCCATCGGTATGCCTAGTAACTTAGCGCAAAAGTGATCCTCAAGTCCTGCTCGGGTAATTTCTTTACCATCAAACAAATATTCAGGGCCAATAAACCCCACCACGGTATTAACCAGTAACGGATCAAACTTACGAGCAACTGCATAAGCGCGAGCTTCACACGTTTGCTGATCAAGCCCATGATGCGCATTTGCTGAAAGCGAACTGCCTTGCCCAGTTTCAAAATACATCACATTATTGCCAACAGTGCCGCGCTTTAAACTCAAAGCGGCATCTTGCGCTTCAGCTAAAGTATTTAAATTAAAACCAAAACTTGAGTTAGTAGCCTCCGTGCCGCCAATCGACTGAAATACCAAATCAACCGGTGCGCCAGCTTCTATACATTCAATAGTGTTAGTAACATGTGTAAGCACACAGCTTTGCGTCGGTATGGCGTATTTTTGAATAACATCATCCATTAATGTCATTAATTTAATGGCCTGGGCAACGTTGTCGGTTGCTGGGTTTATACCTATTACGGCATCGCCATTACCGTATAGCAGCCCATCAAGCATGCATGCAGCAATACCGTTAATATCGTCAGTTGGATGATTTGGTTGTAAACGTGTAGATAAATGCCCAGGGAGGCCAATAGTGTTTCTAAAAGCACTTGTAACATGGCACTTTTTAGCAATTAATATGAGATCTTGATTGCGCATTATTTTGCTAACAGCAGCAGCCATTTCGGGCGTAATACCTTGCCTTATACTTGCAAGTACAGCGGGTGTTGCAAAGTCGCTTAAAAGCCAATTACGAAAATCACCTACGGTTAAATGTGCAATAGCCATAAAGGCATTGGCATCGTGCTCGTCAATAATTAAGCGTGTAATTTCGTCATCTTCGTAGGGAATAAGTGCCTCATTTAAAAATGTTTTAAGAGGTACATCGGCCAATGTCATTTGTGCCACAGCACGTTCTTGTGCTGATTGTGCAATGACACCCGCTAAGCGATCACCCGAACGTTGCGGCGTTGCTTTAGCCATTAACTGGGCTAAGTTCTTGAATTTATAAGTGTGTGTACCTAAAGTGTAACTGTACGCTTGCCCCATGATTTACTCCACATAACTAATATGATAAACCTTGGTATAGGTTTTGCTGCATCTTTAGCTATAAATCAATTTTCAATAGTTACAAGACAGCTTATTTTGTACCAAGTAACTATCGAATTTCGGCAAAAGATTATTTATTAATCCAATTCAATTGGTTACATACGCAAAGCGGTGTTAACTTAACCATAATAAAAGTGTAACGAAAAAGAGCATCCCCTATATGGCGCAGCAAAGTAGCTACAACGCACCACTAAAGAGCAAGGTGCAAACACACGATATAGACGAGCAAGCGCATAGCCTTACTCAATGGCAGCAAAAATACGATCAAATGAGCGACGGCAGCTTTTATGGTTTTATTGAAGAAACAGATTACGTCAATATTCATGTGTTTAAAGAATACACCGAGCGAGCGCTTCGTCAGCAATGTAACATCGCCCCCAATTCTGTTTGGCTTGGCATTCCTTGTCAGTCGCAGCAAAGTAAGATTAATGGTCTAAGTGTGGCAAGTAATCAATTTATGTGCCGTACAAGTGATAATGACTTTGAGCTGATAACCCCTGAGCAATTTAATATTTATGGTTTGGTAATCGATTGGAATTCAATTGAATATATGGCGCAGCTACAAGGCGTAACATTGAAAAACCTATCATCTGCACAATCAGCTCGCTTATCGGTAAGCAACTCATCATTGCAAACGGCAAGGCAAATAATTAATAGCATGGTTGTAGGCAAGGGCTTTGGACTTAAAACCGAATCGCAACAAGATATGCTAAACATGTTGGCACTACACTTATTACAAGCAGATAATCCACAACAAAATATTGCGCCAAGTTATAAACATCGAAAAGCCGTAGTAGATAAAGTAAAAGATTACGTGGCCACAAATCCACAAAACCCAATAACCATAACCGAGCTGTGCGAGCTTGCCTTTGTAAGTAGGCGCACACTTCAGTATAGTTTTGAGAGTGTTTTAGGAATTAACCCTTTGCGGTTTTTACGTTTAACACGCTTAAATAATGTAAGGCGGGAACTAAAAAAACCAAACCAAGATAAGCCAATTTCAGTAATAGCAGCCAATTGGGGATTTTGGCATGCGGGACAATTTGCTAAAGATTACACGCAACTATTTGGTGAAAACCCATCACAAACAGTTAAAAATTCAGCACAGCAGTTTAAACCACCGTGCTCTACAAACTTGTAGGTGCGAATTTACTTCGCGCTCATGTAACGTGGCTTTAATGCTCTAAAAG
>NZ_WTKW01000247.1:0-6422 GCF_011378745.1 Pseudoalteromonas sp. Z1A6 | reverse complement strand
TATGCTCATTAGAATATTTACAGCTATCAAAAGCTGCCAATCAGCAGTTTTGAAAGCGGTAAACCAAATGTATTGCCCATAAATCTAAAGCTCAAACATACACGGCAATACACACGATTTTAATTTAAGAACCTAATTTAAGCGCTTAACTTAAATTAAAACCTTACTTATTATGTAACTTAATTTCACTTACCGTATAAGGTTTGCCATGCCCAGTATTGGTAATGCCTGGGCCTGTAAGCAAGTCAAAATTCGACATAAGCAAAGAGCCTTTATAATAAATAATATCGGCGGGTTGGTCTAATTCACCATTTTCTGAATTGTTATCGGGGTACGATGCAATAACGGTTACATTTTGGTTTGTATCAATTCTTATAACTTGATTAGTTAAAAAACCTGCAGCATATAAATTACCTTGAGGGTCTATAGTTAAGCCATCAGGTCCACTTCCTTTTGGAAGTGTTGCATAGGTACTTTGGCTAAGCAGGTTGTTGTTTGTATCAAACGTTAATTTATAAATTAAGTCGTCACCTAGGTTGGTTACAAACAAGTTGCCCTGTGAGTCAAAAACTAAGCCATCAAGTCCAAATTTACGTTGCTTATTAGCTGTTTTAGCCAAAAACAATAAATGCGGATCATCTGTACTGTTAGTCACTAATATATTGGTATCTGTGGCCTTAAAACGATATATCCCGCTGAGAGTCTCGGCCTTATTTTTACTTGGCACACGCAGTTGAGTTACATAAATATAGCCATTTTGATAGCGCACACCATTTGGCGAACTCATGCCTTTTGCTACTATTTGAGTATTGATGACTTTATTATTTTTTAAGGTGAGTTTAAGTAATCGAGCTTTGCCAGCACCTTGGTTATCGGCTACAAATAACGCACCATCAGGGGCATAGGCAAGGCCCATAGGACGACCCTTCCCTTTATTATTTGGCCCCGACAACTGGGCTATTTTAGTAAACGTTTTGTCATTATTAATATTAACCAGCACACCCGCTTGTAGCCCTTTATTGGCATAGTTAACACACGATAAAGTAAGCTCTCCTGTAGGAGAGGCAGCAAAAGCGTCTGGGGTTGGGCAATAGTCAGGGAGTGATGCAAATAAACTCGCACTCTCAAGCAGTGTATTAGACGTTTTAACAGGCGCTAAAGATGCACTTACTCCCCCTTTATTTATGCTTTTATTATTGCTTTGAGCCGTGTGGGTACTGCAACCAAACACAGTAAATAAGCATACCAAACCCGCTAATTTATTTTTAAGATGAGTGATGTTATTTTTATTCATTATTGCTCTCTTTTACTCTTAATTTTTTGCGAAAAAAAAGCAAGGCTTGTTCCCAAACCTTGCTTTTTACCTCTCATAGTTAACTTTGTCGTAATCAAACGTTGTAATTAAAAATTGATTACTTGATCTGTCCCAACCTTAGATTTACTGATTACTTCACCATTGCTGTAACGCACACTTACGTTATCTATTTCGTTGCACTGGCCTAAACCAAAATGAACTACATTATCAAATGATTGTGTATAAGGTGCAGCATCAGGCGACACGCGCCTTGTAAGGGTTTTACCACAGCCTTTAAGTGTCGCTATAGCGCCAATTGGGCTTGCATTATGCTTAAGTGAATTACTTATACGCAGTAATGCATAGTGATTACTGTTATTGGCTTGATTACTAAATAAGTGCCACTGACCTCTGTCGTTATTCATAATAATATCGACCTGGCCGTCTAAGTTGTAATCAAATACATTTGCGCCTGAGCCAATGGTACCTAAGGTGTTTGTTATTAATCCTGAATGAGTCGCTTGGCTAAATGTGTTATCGCCATTATTTAAATACAGTATTTGCGATGTAGGCGTTACCAAGTTGCCTTGTTTAACAACAAACAAATCTTGGTAGCCGTTGTTGTTAAAATCTCCCACACTTACGCCGGTCGTATTTAAATTTGTTTTAATGCCAGCTTTAGCACTCACATCTACAAATTTTCCACTTTCATTTTTAAGTAACAAATCTGATGGAGCTGTTGGTTTTTTATTTACCGTATAATGTTTAACACCGGTTACAACACCCGTTGTAGGTGAAAAAGTATTACCCGCCATACGCCATTTATCATTGCCTATATAACCAACATACAAACCTTTATTAGGTTGGGTATCGGCCCAGCCTAGGCCATTACTGCTAACAATATTGACGTTTTGACCACTGTGCCTTTCACCTTCAAATTTATATTTATAAGTGCCTTCGCCTACAAATACATCTTGGTTTGGATAAGGTGACTGGTAGTTAACTAAATTAAGCGTATCGCCAATAAGTAAGTCATCATATTTAAATGGTCCACGCTTGGTGTAAAAACCAAATGTGTGGCTTTTAGCATCAAAAAACGTATCGCCTGCTTGTAATGGGTTAGCACGACTTATATATAAATCAAAGTCACCATCATTATCAAAATCGATTTCGCTAACACCCGTCGCATCCATTATTTTATTAGGTAAAACATTGGCGGTTACGTCACTAAAGGTAAAGTCGCCATTGCCTTTTAAAACACGTAAAGCACCGTCGCCGTAAATCACTAAATCGTCAATTTTATCGTTATTAAAATCTGTAATAAGGACTTTTTGACCATCTCGATTAGTTTTTGGTAAATCACTTGCGTGAGTTATATTGCCGCTACCATCGTTTTTATAAATAAAATTACTGGTTTGTTTACCGCTATTAGCCTGCGGGAATCCCATTAGTAATAAATCTAAATGACCGTTGTTATTGGCATCAAAAAACTTACTAGTGCGCCCACGCAACGTTGGCAGTTTGGGTGAAAACTCACCGCCTTCAATGATTTCTCTTTTGTTAAAGTGAAATAACTTAGCATTACGCGCGTTATCGCCAGAGCCACCACCACGTGAAAGCAAAATATCCATTTTGCCATCTTTGTCGTAATCGCCTACGCCAATACCGTGCATATCACCTACAATCAGGTCGCGCCCTTTGTCGTAAACGCCTTTATTGTTCCAATACAAACGAATGGTATAACCATGGTCGGTAAGTAATAAATCTGGGTAACCGTCTTGGTCTAAATCGCTTATTAATGCGTTATCCCATTTACGGCGATTTTTGTTTTCTAATTTAATTGCTTGGTGCTGCTCAGTAAATAATGTTTTGCCCGGTGTTAGCTGAGCGCCCGCTAGGGCACTCGCTTGTTGACAACCTAGTAAGCTTGCGCCCATGCATAACAAAGAAACATGCCATACAATTGTTTTTACTTTCATAAAGCCTCCATGAATTTGATAAAACTTACTTAGTTGTTTTAAACGTTTTATCGAATCGTGGCATGGCATCTAATCGCCAGTTAGCACCTTCAGCCGTTTCGTGAAACCATTTAGGCTGTTGGTTATCCCAACTCCATTTTTCCATTTCGCGAACCATGTCGGTTAACAGTGCTTTGTTAGATTTACTTACATCGTGTTTTTCAGAAATATCGTTTTCGATATTAAATAACTGCCATGGTTGCTGGTTAACTTTTAATGCTTTCCATTGGTTCATACGAATTGCAGCATCGCTGTAACCTTTACGATGGCGAAGTGCATAAATAGGCTCATCTTTATGTGGGTTTTCGTTTTTAATAAATGCAGGCCACATATTTGTACCATCTAAATGTTGGTTTTCTTCAACTTTAGCGCCCGCTAAAGCTGCAAATGTTGGGTATAAGTCTAGTGCCGATACAGGATGCGAAAAACGCTTGCCCGCAGGTACATGCTTAGGCCAATGAAACAACATAGGAACTCTAAAACCGCCTTCTTGTGTACTGCCCTTACCTGCTTTAAGTGGGAAGTTATTAGCGCCTTTACTTAATTTTCCACCGTTATCGCTCATAAATACGATAAGCGTATTATCATACTGATTATTTTTTTTCAGGGTTTCTACTAGTTTACCCACGCCGCGGTCAACTGCGTAAACCATACCTGCATATGTTTTACGGTCTTTATTTTTTATATCAGGAAACATCGCCATATCTTCGTCTTTAGCTTGCAATGGCACATGCGGTGCGTTGTAAGCTAAATATAAAAAGAATGGATTTTTTTTGTCTGCT
Organism: Pseudoalteromonas sp. Z1A6; assembly: GCF_011378745.1. NCBI lineage: Bacteria > Pseudomonadati > Pseudomonadota > Gammaproteobacteria > Alteromonadales > Pseudoalteromonadaceae > Pseudoalteromonas > Pseudoalteromonas sp. Z1A6. The sequence continues at coordinate 2,328 of NZ_WTKW01000247.1, read as the reverse complement.
GCTTTGTCTACAAAATTAACGGCTTCGCGCGAAAGTGCATCAGTAATGTACTGCGTTTCTTTTACTTCTTTGCCGTTGTGCTCTAGCGGAGTAATGTACTCAAAAATATTTTTTAAGCCTTGTGCCTTTTGCTTTTTATACTGAAGTTGATATTGGTCAGGAAAATAATTATGCCCACCGCCTAAAAATCCATAGTATTCATCAAAACCACGTTTATTTGGATGATACTGCGGCGCATCACCCATATGCCATTTACCTAATGCACCGGTAAAATAGTTATTTTCGTTTAGTAATTTACTAATAAACTTAGCGTCAGTAGGCACGCCTACGTTTGAGCCGCGTGTCGGTAAATTAAATTGTGAGCCAATCTTATGTGGATAACGACCGGTCATTAATGCCGCTCGGCTTGGGCCACAAAACGGGTGCGCTACGTAAGCGTCTGAAAAGGAAGTACCCGATTTAGCAAGATCATCAATATTTGGGGTAATAATATCCTTAGAGCCATTAAAACCAACATCTGCATAACCTAGGTCATCTGCAACAATAAGAATAATATTGGGTTTTTTTTCACTTGCGTGTATGCCCGCAGAGCCAATTAATAAGGCAAGCGATGATAAAGCGCTCAATAATTTTGTGTGTGTTTTCATAGTGCCAATCTCAATTTTGATAATAAAAAATAGCAGGCCAATTAAGGCCCACCAAAGGGCATTACTCGGCTATAAAAAAGCTTTCATGTGGTGATTAAATTTAGTTAATGATGGGTCTTCAATACGCTTAAGCTCTCCCGCCATTTTATGCACTAAATCAGTAAGCTGTTTTTTGTATTTAGGATTATCTATTTGGTTTGTGATTTCGTACGGATCATTTTTTAAGTCGTATAATTCATCGCGGCTGTCGCCTGGATTCCATACAAATTTCATTTCAGGGGTACGTATAGCTCTAATACCAAACCATCCGCCGTTGTACCATTCGTAGGCATATAACGAAATATCATCTTTACCAGCATCGGCACTATCGCCTTGTTTCATCAATGGTAAAAGTGAACGTCCATCTTCGTCGCCATCAAGGGGTAGTGTCATCCACTGGCGAAGTGTTGGTGCTATGTCTAGCATAGACACTTGGCGGTTAATTATTTTAGGCTCAAGGCTAGGGTCACGAATAATAAGTGGCATACGCATTAATTCGTCGTATGCATACGGGCCTTTGTCATACAGGTTATGCTCGCCTAGCATACTACCTTGGTCGCCTACTAAAATAATGTGTAGGTCGTCGTATAAACCTTCTTCTTTGGCGGTATTAATAAGCTCGCCAACTGCGTGGTCAATCATGGCAATGGCACCATAGTAAAAACTATGCGCTTTGCGCCAATCGGTTTCAGTCATGTGGCTTACATCGTGCCAAGGCCACCAAATATCATCTTGCGCCATTGGTTTATGTTTACGTTCTATACCAAAGTTTTTAGGAAGTTTTATATCTTTGTAGTCGTACATGCTGGCGTAAGGTTCTGGTACGCGGTACGGCGGATGAGGTTGCTCAAAACTAACAATACCAAAAAATGGTTTGTCTGATTTGGCCGCATTTTGCAGCATTAATTTGCCTTCGTTTACTTCTTTAGCTGTTACTGTATCTGCGTATGTGCCCGGAAGTGTTTTGTAGTAATCGTGCTTTTCGCCGTTTTTATCGCGTTCACCTGCATTCATACGGGCAACATTTTTTTGTGTACCATAAGGCGTAAAAGGACGGCCATTACGCTCTTCCTCTTTATCGTGCCCCCACATAAAGTTAGCACCGCGCAGTGCTGGGCCTTGTGCACCTAAGTGCCATTTACCTACATAACTTACGTCGTAACCTACGCTTGTTGCACGTTTAATTACGCTGCCTTCACTAAGTGATAACTCAGAAAGACGAGAATGATAAAGCCCCACGTTATCGTCAAGCCCCGTTTTATGTCCCCAGCGGCCAGTAAACATAGCCGCGCGCGAAGGAGAACATAAGCCAGTAGATGTCATCGCTTGATCAAAACGTGTACCTTCGTTTGCTAATGCGTCAATATTTGGCGTTGAAACTGGGCCATTACGATAAGAAAACGTATCAAAGCGCATATCATCAAACAGTAAAATCAGCACATTTGGCTTTTTGGCTTCAGAGTTTTTCAGCTCTGCATCTTTTGCATATAAATTGGGAGCAAATAATGTGCAGCACCCTAACAGCATCACCATTTTTATTTTAAATAAGTTCATGTGTGTGTCCTTTTAAACAACTAAAAATTGCTACGTCAGTGTTTTAACAATCTGCCTGTACTTTATTATAAAAGTATAAAATTGATTT
>NZ_WTKW01000246.1:0-6443 GCF_011378745.1 Pseudoalteromonas sp. Z1A6 | reverse complement strand
TTTTTCGTTGTACCTAAAAAAACTTTTTGATGTGCCAAGTACAAACTCTTCAGGATGTGTGTCGAGGGGTTTATAAAAAGCATAAGAAAATAAAGGGTCAACTTGCTCTTTGAGTCCTTTAATAATTCTTGTTTTTCCGGTTGTTTCATTAAAAATATAAAAATTATCATCAGACATAAATGCATATTTATTTGCATCAACTTGGGCAAAACCAAATAAGTTGAGCTGGTTAATTACATTATTGTCTGTGTCTTTATTTTCAATAACTTTACCCGTTTGCTTATCAAAAAGTTTAAAACCATCATAAGTAACAAGCCAAAGAAATTGATCGTTTCCAATTGAAGACGCAAAAATATCAAATACCGCAGATGCTCCGTATATTGCTTTTGAGTCGGTCGAGCTTAAATATACTTCACTTTTATTTGTTGATTTGTTATAGCGCGCAATTCCATCTTCTGTTCCTAGCCATATAATATTATTTTTATCTTGGTAGGTGGCATGAACAGTATTGTTACCGGGTAAAAAAATGTGTTTAAACCGTCGGGTTTTAATTGGCCAGGTAAACACGCCTTGGGTTCTAGATGCGAGCCAAAGCACGCCGGACTTATCAATCATTAGATCGTTGATTGAGTTTTCATTAATATTAAACTTACTTTTTTCATAATTTAATATGAACTCTAACTCTTTGGTTTCGCGGTGATAACTAAATAATCCACTTTCGGTTGCTACAAACTCGCCGTAAACAGTATTGGCATAATCCCATATATTATAATCAGGAATTAATGTTGTAACATTTGCTGCAGATATATTTTTGTTATTATCAAATGCTAATTGATACATACCTTCGACAGTACCAACAAGTAATCCTAATTCATTATCAACACTTAAAAATTTGACGTTTATATTATCTATCGTATTTTTTTCAGGGGGATGAAGAGGGATTTTTACAAGTTCTGAATTATCTATATTTGCAGTGTATAAACCATCATTTGTACCAATATATAAAGTGTTTTTATATATCGTTAATGACCTAATGTAGTCCCTTTTATTTGGGAGTGCTAGCTTAAGTGTAAAGTGTTTACTCGTCTCATCAAATGTATATATTTGACCATCTATGGCGAAGTAAAAAGTATCTTGTTGCTGAGTCATTGCGGAGATTGGAGAAAACATCTTTTTTTCTTTATCTATTTGACCAGAATAGATTTTTTCGGTTTTTAAAGTGAGGGGATCTATTATATACGCACCAGAAAGATCAGTTGAGACAATGATTTTTCCGTCTTCGGCTTTAAATAATGCATAAATATAGTGTTTATCTAAGCCAAAGCCACCATTAAAAGTTTTTACTTTATAACCATCAAAACGGTTTAAACCCTGTTGGGTTGCTATCCATATGAAGCCAATGTCATCTTCTTGCGACTGCAAAACGTAACTTTGCGAGAGACCTTCGTCAGTAGAAATTCGTTGTAATTGTTGAGCATAGTTTTGTGATGCAAAAGTGCTTTGGATGCATAGTAAAAAAACAATGGTGATATGAAAAAAAAGTTTGCTCAAACGCACTTATAAACACTCTCAGTGGAGGATAGGATGATACTTAGCTAGATAGTAAATATAGCATAAGTTTTTATTTTTTAATTGCAAATAATATACGTAAAGTTAAAAGCTCTATTTTCAAATAGTGAGCTAATCTATATAGATAACAGTTAATATTCATAAGGAGAGTATAGTGGTTTTATCTAATATTGATGCAAAAAATAGCGTGTTATTAATAATAGACTTACAAGAGTTGCTTGCTCCTGCAATTAAAGACTTTCCGAATATTTTAAAAAGTACATTGCAGTTAGCGCAGGCGGGTATTATTCACGGCGTCCCAGTCTTAATAACCGAGCAATATGTCAAGGGGTTGGGCGAGACTAATCAGCAAATTAAAAATACGTTACCTAATGCTACGTATTTTCATAAAACGTACTTTAGTGCGTGTGCAGAGCCTGGCTTTGTTGATAAGTTAAAAAGCTATGGTAAAAAGCAAGTTGTTGTTGTTGGCACTGAAGCGCATGTGTGTGTTTTACAAACATGCTTAGATTTAATAGAAAATGGTTTTGAAGTTATTATCGTACACGACGGAGTTGGCTCGAGAAATCCGCAACATAAAAATTTGGCGATTGAACAGCTACGCCAAGCTGGTTCGGTAATTTCATGCGCTGAAATAGTTATTTTTCAATGGACAAAAAAAGCAGCAACGCCTACGTTTAAAAAAATACTGCCTATAATTAAGTAGACCGCATGTATATAATGTAAATTAAATGTATTATTTTTTGACGTGTCGGTAGTTTATTATTGTGTTCAGTAAACTGAAACTCGTTTTGATACGTATATTGCAGACTGCTTTATAAAACAACAATGCAAACAACAATTTTAAGGTTCTTATGTCTAGTATTGGCCGGTTATTTACAATTATTTTTAGTCTTTTGTTTGTCGAATCTATCGCTATTGGCTTGTATTTCGACACATTAGCGCAGGCCTTTATGATAGGTTTGCCATTGTGTTTATTACCTATATGGCTTTTAAACACACAAGGGGATAGTCCTGTTACCCCTCATGTTGTAGCTGCCGCCATAATGATGTTTTCTTTTTTGCACATACAACAAACTTTTGGGCTGATTGAAGTCCATTTTGAAATATTTATTTTAATGCCCATGTTAATTGTTTTTGTACAGTGGCGAGTGTTTATTACTACAATTGTATTTGTAGCTGTTCATCATTTATCTTTTTATTATTTACAAACTCAAAATACAGGATTTTATGTATTTGACCCTGATAGGCTTGCTTTTACTACGGTGCTTATTCATGCTGGATACGCAATAGTTGAAGTGTTAGTTGCAGGCTACATTGCCGTAATGTTGCAACGCGAACGTCGTGCTGGCTTATCTTTAAGTTATGCGACAGAGCAAATAATGAAAGACCCTGAAAACATTAAACTCTCTCTTCGTGCTGATGACACTAAAAGTGAGGCTGTAACAGGGTTTAACACGTTACTAGATTACTTATCTGATGTTATTAAACAGGTACAAACTCAATCAGAATCACTGCAAAAAAACTCACAAGAGCTTATACATGTTCATGATCAGCTGGCCGGTGGTGCAGTGCAGCGTACACAACAAACTGATGATATTGCTAATTCTGGCGCTCAAGTTGCTAATGGTTTTAAACTTGTAGAAGAAGAAAGTGAGGTACTTAAGCGCCAAGTTGATCACATTACACAATCTGCAGGTGATGCATTAAAAGAAGTGCTTCAAACAGACGCTAAAAGTAGAGAGTTGTTAACACTACTTAACCATACCGAAGAAAAAATAAACCACTTAGTGGCAGCGGGCGATGTTATTTCAGGTCTTCTTAATGAGATATCAGGTATTGCTGAGCAAACAAACTTACTTGCTTTAAATGCCGCTATTGAAGCAGCCCGTGCAGGCGAACATGGTCGAGGTTTTGCTGTCGTTGCTGATGAGGTAAGATCTTTAGCTAACCATAGTAAAGCAACAACAGATAAAATTAGTCTAACATTAAAAGATCTTGTTAATAATAGTAAAACGTCAACACAATCAATGAGTCAGTGTGTGAATTTTGTAGTCGATTTAACAAGTATTAGTGCTGCAATGAAAGAGAATATTTCAGCAATGAGCGAGCAAATAGCCGCAGTATCTTCAAGCTCTGACTCAGTTGCACAAGTTGTAGCTGAGCAGGCAGGTAATACTGAATTAATAGCAAGCAGTACTGATACTATGCGCCAAAATCAGTACCAAGATACGCAAATAGTGCAGCAGTTAACCGCTAAGGTGCAGTTAATCGATGTAAGTATTGATGTGTTAGAGCAAAGCATTGCCAAGTTTAAATAAATCTAACACTTTCGTATTTTCGCTTATAGCTACATGGCTTATTTGTGTTGTTGCAGGGTTAGTTTATTTTCAATTAGAGCAGCTTAAACCGTTTGACAGCTCAAAAGTTTTATTGCAAAAACACTGGTTTAATAACTTTAAAAAGCAATTGGATTGGGTTGATACTGGTGAGCCGTCTTTAGTGCTTATAACAGAAAAAAAATGCGGGTGTACTATACAAGCTAAGCCGCATATTTCATCGTTAACCTCTTTTGCTGCCAATAAAGCTATGAAGGTTGTACAAGTTGAATTAACACCAAAGCTTAAACACGTTATTCCGGCAACGCCTGCCGCCGTTATTATTAATAAAAACGGTGAGTTTGTTTATGCTGGGCCGCTCTCTGAAGGATTAGCTTGTGCCCAAGGAAGTGGTTTTGTTGAAACTGCGGTCACTAATTTAGCTGCTGGTTTTAACTCAAATCTCTTAATTACACAAACCAAGGGATGTTACTGTGTAAATAATGCATAAATAACGTATCGATAAACTAAAGCTCGCACTTAAATCAATAGTTGCGAGCTTTAATATTGATTAAATTGTAACTAAGCCATAAATACCTAATGACACAAGCAGCAATAGCACGTACGGTGTTTAGAGATATTCTTTTTAGTAATGCATTACCAGCGTATATAACAGGCACGTTAGCAATTAGCATACCTAACGTAGTTCCTACTGTTACCCAAAACACAGACTGATATTGTGCCCCTAACAACACCGTCGCTATTTGTGTTTTATCACCAATTTCTGCAATAAAAAATAATACAAAAGCGACTAAAAAAGCCCCGTAGCTATCGTATTTACTACTTACAGCTTCGTCTTTGTCTGGAACTAATAGCCAAAGGCCAACAACAATAAAGCTGATGTTTACAAGCCAAGGCAAATATTCAGAAGAAAAACTATTACTTAACCACTGTCCAAACCACGCTGATAAACCATGATTGAGTAAGGTTGCGGCTAAAATACCAAGAATAAGCGCGCTTTTATTACGAAAACGGGCTGCTAATAGGAGTGATAAAAGCTGAGTTTTATCGCCTATTTCGGCAAGTGTGACAGTGACGGTTGAGGTTAAAAAAACTTCCATTATTGATTCTTACAGGCGGGAATACTAAACCAAGGCAAACAACTATCTCCCGCCATGAGGATAGTGTCTACCTAGGTCTCGCCGATAACGCTTGCTACAACATTACCATGCACATGAGGTGCAATTATGTTGATAAGTTTACTCATTACTGAGCGGGCTACTCCCCTAAGAGGCGGGCATTATTCCACAAAACTTTTGCGTGGTAAATATTAAGAATCGAATATAGTTAATTTATTCGGGAGTAATAAAGTTAGCTTTTGGCAATTAGTTGATAGTCAGGAAAGGGCGATAAGCCGTCACTCAGGTGAGTTGTCATTAACTTAGTAAGAATAAAAGGAAACTATCTCCTTTTTCATATGTGTAAATAAACTACAGTAAGCATAATATTTATAGCTGGTAATAATTTACACTATTTGATAATAATAGAAGCTCATGAAATAAGGACGTTTTCGCTCTAAGATAGGGAACCTTTGATAAAGCTGTTAGCAGTATGGCATTGACCTGTCGTTAAGGTGACGTAAATGTGTCGTATACAAAAAAGGAGTTTTTGAACAGGATATAGCTTCAATATATTCATGTGAGAAATACAAATGGAAATGAAACTAAACGCTAAAAAAATTATAGAAGAACGTAAAGTCAGAGCTTGGAGTCAGCAACATTTAGCTGATGTTAGTGCTGTAAGTTTAAGAACCATTCAAAGAGTAGAAAATAATGGTTCAGGTTCATTGGAAACTGTTAAAGCATTAGCTTCCTGTTTTGAGCTAGATGTTACTAAGTTATTCCAGCCTGAAATCCCATTAAAGAAAAATCACTCTAAATCCAAAATAGCAGTGTTATCTTCAATGATTGCAGCCATTTTCAGTAGTGTTTTATTTCTAGTGCCATCTACAATGGCATCAGATATTAAGATACACTCAGATAAAGTTACAACATCTAAAAATAATGATTATCGAGTTTACAGTAACAATGTAGAGATTTTCTTGCCAAAAACTCTTACTTATGAAGTGTTAGTTGATTCAAAGTGGGAAACAGCTACACCGGAAATAGCCAGTGGTAGTGTAAAGATCTATTTGGGTAACTCAGTTGTTTTTATTGAAAAAGCAATAATAACAAAAACTGAAAAAGGAACGAAAATCACTACTAATTATGCAAAATTTACTAACACTGACTAATATACTGCTAATAAGTGTCTAAGGTTGCGACCATCCATCTCCGGCCATTCGACAACATAAGATGTTGATAATAATTGACAAGGTATTTTACTGTGTCGGATGGCGCTTCGCTTATCCGATCTGCACTGGCATAAATCGGAAATAACCGACCCGTAAATTCCGTATTTATACATTAAGGTTTTTAAAGCCTTAATGTAATTAATTTTCAACCATTCAACCATTCAACTATTAAAATATTTAGCTAAACCTAATTTTACTTACAT
>NZ_WTKW01000245.1:0-6461 GCF_011378745.1 Pseudoalteromonas sp. Z1A6 | reverse complement strand
CCCGCAAATTTGGATTAACAAATTTACGGGTTTCTTATGGTTTTCGAATAACGAGTTCGTAAACCTTTATTGGTGGAGCTGGGGGGATTTGAACCCCCGTCCGAAAAGCCTCGACCGTCGGTACTACATGTTTAGTATTGTCATTTAATTAACCTTTAAGTCCCGGACAAACACGGTAAATAAAGGCGAGGCCGCTTAGTTTTAGCGCTTCAACCCCGGCCAGGGTTTCCGTCGCGATCAGGTGTTAGGGTGACACTCCAAAATCCAGTCCACAAGAATACATGGAAGGAGCGCTAGCCAGCCTAAGCTGCTAGAGAGTAGTTATCGTCGTTTGCGATTACTTTAGGTTGCGGCTGTTTAACGAGGCAAACCGCACCTCGACATGCACCTTGGGCTTCTTGAATTCCGTCGAATCCTAATCAGCCCCTGAATTAGTAACTCAATTCAGAGCGTGCAAACAGTATAACTGAGTAAAGTACTGATACTCAAGGCCTAGTAACGCTTTATTTTAATTGCATGCCCCAATCGCGCATTAAGTAACCAAAATTTAGTTTATGCAAGCCCATATAAACATTTACTTAACAATGTGTTTAACCTGTGTTCAAATGAGGAGTTAAGGTTTTTGCTATTTCTAAACCTTTAGTTGTAAAAAATAAAAATAATAACAGGCATAGAGTAGGGAATTAATAAATGTCGGTTTTTTCATTTGATAAAAGTACAGGGTTTGTCTCTTTAGAAAGTCACCCTATTGATAGTGGTTTTCCTGTTACAAGTACTCAGTTAACGCAAATGCTAGAGCAATCTGAGTTTAGTGAGTACGAAGCTGTCATTGCCAATATTGGAAAGCTTTTTGCGCCAACTAAAAATTATCAGGAAGTATCGCTTGTCGTTGCTAAAGCTGTAGATGCGTCGCTTGTCATTAATATTGATGAAAAAAACATGGTCGCAGAAGCAACATTAACTACCGCTAAAGGTGGCGCACTTTTGTCTATGGAAGGCGCGCAAAAAGCACTTGCTGATGTAGGTGTTAAAAAAGGAATAAGTCCTCGTGCGCTTGATACCTTTTTAGGCCAGCAGTTTGAGCAACCAGCAGGAAGCTCTTACAGTGCCATAATTGCACATGGGCGCAATCCAAAAGAAGGCAGCGATGCCAAATTTGTACGTTTATGCTCAACAGCTCAAGACCGAGTACTTAGCCCACAAGCTAAAGAAGGCGGTAAGGTTGATATGAAAAACCTTGGCGCTATTATCACCGTAAAACCTGGCACTCCCTTAATGCAGCGTATTGCAGCGACCCCTGGAGAAGAAGGCTATACGGTATTTGGCGATTCAATTAGTGCAAAACCAGGTAAAGATCACCAACTCCAGCCTTTCGAAGGTACAAAAGTAGATCCTAATAATCCCAATATGCTTATTGCCGACTGCAAAGGTGTGCCCGTTGCCCTACCCCGTGGTATCCGTGTAGATGACGTTTTATGCTTTGATAACGTAGATGTAAGTACAGGCCATGTTGATTTTGATGGTAGCGTAATTATTACTGGTGATATTAAAGACGGCATGCGTGTAAAAGCTAACGGTGATATTACGGTGCTTGGTTTTGTAGAATCAGGAACTGTTGAAAGTAAAAGTGCGGTAACCATTATGCTTGGTGCAATTGGCCGAAAACGTGAAGGCGAGGAAGCATTTACATGCTGTATAACCGCTCAACGTACTATTTCGATTGGTTATGCCCAGTACTGCAATATTAAATCCGAACAAGATTTATTTATTGAACGCCAAGCTCTGCATTGTGATTTAAGTGCTAGGCGATTAATACGTGTAGGCAAAGCAAATGACCCGCGAGGTAAAATTATTGGCGGTAATATTTTAGATGCTATGCGCATTGAAACGGGTGAACTAGGCGCGCCAGCCGGTACTAAAACACGCGTATTTTTAGCGCAGCTCTGGTTTGAGCTTCGCCAAAAGCAAACACAAATAACCGATTTTGAAAAAGTACTTGCGACTAAGGTAACAGCTTTACAACAGGCTCGTGAAAAAGCGAGTAAAATTGCGGGGGCTGCTCAGCGCCAGCAATTCATGAATAAGATAACTGAAAATGAAAAGCATATAAAAATACGCTCTGCGCATATTCATCGTCAAAAACTACTTATTAAGCAAAAAATAACGCAATTACTTGCCAGTAGTCGTTTAAAAGTAAACGAATTAATGCACCCTGGTGTAGAGCTTAAAATAGCGAAAGATTCTAAACAATTTTCGCGTATTTACCCGCCCCACCAAGTTAAGCTAACTGAGGGTAAAATTACTCAGACGTTTTAGTCTCTTCGTCATTTTTTGTTTCAGTTTCAACTTCGGCATCAGCGTCGCAATCATCTAGCGGCGCTAATGGCCAACCACCTAATTGCTGCCAGCGGTTTACTATTAAACAATAAAGCTCGGCTGTACGTTCTGTGTCGTAAAGCGCTGAGTGCGCTTGGCTGTTATCAAACTCGATACCAGCCGCTCTACATGCTTTTGCTAATACAGTTTGCCCTAACGCTAAACCCGCTAAAGATGTTGTATCAAAGCTTACGAACGGGTGAAATGGCGTACGCTTAATGTTATTACGCTCTATTGCTGCATTTAAAAAGCCATGATCGAATGCGGCATTATGCGCCACAATAACTGAGCGTTGACACCCAGCGGCCTTTTGCGCTTTGCGCACTACTTTACATATTTCTTTAATTACTTCATCTTCAGGTACTGCGCCACGTAGTGGTGAAAACGGGTCTATGCCGTTAAAGTCGATGGCTGCTTGTTCTATATTCGCGCCTTCGAATGGCTGAACATGAAAATGAACAGTATGATCTATGCTGAGCAATCCTTCGTCATCCATTTTTAAAACAGAGGCTGCTATTTCTAATAAGGCATCTGTTTCTTTGTTAAAACCTGCAGTTTCAACATCAATAACAACAGGAAAAAATCCACGAAAGCGTTTTGCGAAAGGTGTTTGCTCAGTATTTGCCATAGTCTTCTTTGTTTATACGTGTAAGCTGACTATTATGTCAAAATTGATGCCCCCTAGGCTAGGGGATTTAAGTATTTATTGCTTTAAAATTGTAGGCACATAACTTGCTTTAACTTATGAGTTAGTTATATAGAGAACAAACTAATCATTGCAGTCGTTAATTTGCCAAATTATTGGCATTCCCGGATAGCTGGAGAGCACCATGAAGTATAAGTTGTTATTTATTAGCCTTAGTATAAGTGCAGTGCTTTGCAGTACTCACTCGCAAGCTGCTATGCGCCAATATACAGCAACCCAAGACAACTCCAACTGGGAAGTCGTTAAAACAACGCGCTTACAATGCCAATTAAATCATGAGGTTCCTTATTACGGTGAAGCTATTTTTAAAGCTTCAGCAAGTAAAAATAAAAACTTAACGTTTAATTTAGATATGGTTGTTCGCCCAGATAACTACGCAATTGCAGGTTTAAAAGCAGTGCCACCTACATGGCGTGCAGGATTGCCCGCTCGCGATATTGCAAACATGAAATTACTTAAAAAGTTTGATGGCGAGCTAGGCAATAAAACAGCATGGGAAATGCTTACCGAGCTTGAAAAAGGCTACTACCCTACTTTTTATTATCAAGACTGGCAAAACAGTGCCGATAAAATTGCCGTTGGTATATCGAGCGTAAACTTTAAACAAGCTTACTGGGCTTTTTTACAGTGCCGCGATGAACTACTCCCTTACAGCTTTGAAGATATTTCGTTTACTGTAATGAACTATCAATCTAACAGCAGTAAATTAACTAAATCGTCGCAACAACGTCTTGATAAAATTGCTGAGTATTTAAAAAATGATGCAAGCATAGAGTCTATTAGTATTGACTCATACACTGATAGCTATGGCGGACGCTGGAATAACTTAGATTTATCGCGCAAGCGCGCCAAAACTATAAAAGATTATATGGTGAGCTTGGGTGTTGATGAAGCCAAAGTACAAACAACCGGTTTGGGCGAAAAACGCTTTGTTGATAATAACGATAACATTTTAAGCCGAGACAAAAACCGTCGTTTAATTATTCAAATAGAAAAAATGTAGTAAAGCTAATTTGCGCTTACTTTACTGCGTTTTAAAAACTTATCACCAAATTGAAAAAAGCCCAGACTAATTAAAATAATAACCGCACCAATTATTAACTCTTGGCTTAATGACTCATTATTTAGCCAAGCTCCCAAGCCTAACGCAAAGCTAGGAGTTATAAGTGTAGTAAGTGATACCGTGCTTGCATTAAGGTTTTGCAGCACATGAAAATACGCCAAAGCCCCTACTAAAGATCCAAATATTCCTAGATAACCAATAGCCCACAATGATTTTGCACTCCAGTTTTGTATATGCAACTCACCATCTAATAACCACCAAGCAATAAAAAAGAGTGGGGTTACAAAAACTAAGGCACCAAATGTTGTTGCCATAGGATGAATCGCAATCTGCACACGCTTGATCATCACACCACTTAAACTAAAAAAGCAGACAGCCATAAACACATAAAGCAACCCAAGTCCTTGAGTTTGCGAGTTTTGTACTTGGTTATAACTAACAAAATATAAGCCAATTAAGGCGCACGCTAACGCAACTAATTTAATCGGGCTAAATTTAGGTTCATTTAATAACTGCTGAGCAAGTAACCCCGACAAAATAGGTGCAAGGCCAAACATAAGCGAAATAATACCCGAAGGGACTGTTTTAGCTGCCATATAGCTCAACAACATACCGCCAAAAATACCTATACTCGAATAAAAATAAAGTAAGCACGCATTTTTGCTCCAAGGTACTCTAATGTTTGTTATGGCAACAATTAAACCACCTACAAACAACCCCACCAGCATACGCATTAATACAGCAAGCGTTGGCGATACTGTTTCACTGCTCCACACAATCCCTAGAGGTGTAGTAGACCAAATGAGAACCATAAAAAAATACGATGCTTTTACCGGCACATGCCAATCCTTAGCGTTTTATAACGCAATCCAACGTACATAAAATTATACCCTCACCACCCTATTTTAATACTTTTAAATGCATACAAGTCCTTAATAAATACAGTTGTAAATTGTAAGTTACATTTTAATACTGCTCTTTTATTACAAAACTATTTGAGATTTGAGTAACTAGTTATATCGTGCATGTATATTAATAATAATTAAGGTAATTAAGTGCTTAAAAATAAAACAACTGGAAGCATGTTAATTGTTGCAGGCACCACTATTGGTGCGGGTATGTTGGCATTGCCAATTGCATCTGCCGGGCTTGGGTTTAGTACTGCGCTTGCATTAATAATTGCTAGCTGGTTACTAATGACCTACACCGCACTACTCATGTTAGAGCTACACCAGTATGCACCACGCGATGCTACATTAAATACATTGGCTAAATTATGGCTTGGAAAACGCGGACAATATATTGCGAATTTTTCGATGGTTTTTTTATTTTACGCTTTATGCGCTGCTTATATTGCAGGTGGTGGTGCACAACTCCAAGCGCGTATAAATATAGGCTTTGATATAGATATAGCCCCACAGTTTGGCTCTGTAATCCTCGCTGTTATTATTGCAAGTGTGGTAACGCTAGGTACTAGCAAGGTAGATAAACTAAACAGAGTGTTATTTACAATAAAAATTATTGTATTAGCTAGCTTGTTTTACATGCTTACCCCTTATGTGCAAGGTAAGCATTTATTAGAGATGCCTATGGAGCAAGGGTTAATCCTTTCGGCTATACCGGTTATATTTACTTCGTTTGGTTTTCATGGCTCTATCCCTTCTATTGTTAAATATGTTGGTGTAGAAATAAAAGTACTGCGCAAAGTAATGATTGCTGGAGCCGCCCTACCTTTAGTTATTTATATTTTTTGGCAACTACTTAGCCAAGGTATTATGAGTCAAACTGATTTACTCAACAGCGAAGGTCTTAATGGGTTTGTATCTAGCGTGGCTAGTATTGCGCATAACCCAAGTGTGGCAACGGCCGTTAAGTTATTTGCTGATTTAGCACTTGCGACATCATTTTTAGGGGTGAGCTTAGGGTTATTTGATTTTTTTGCTGATGCATTTAAAAAGGGTGACAATAAAACAGACCGAATTAAAACGGCTTTAATTACGTTTATTCCGCCACTTGGCTTTGCATTGTTTTATCCTCAGGGCTTTATTATGGCCTTAGGTTACGCAGCAATAGCACTTGTTGTACTGGCAATATTTTTGCCTGTAGCAATGGTTTATAAACAGCGTACAACATCAAATAAAACAGGCTACCAAGTTAAAAGTGGGAATGTTGGGCTTGGTATAGCAGCTATATGTGGCATAACTATTATTGCTGCGCAGTTTATGCAAATGGCGGGGCTTATTCCTGCTATCGGTTAAAGGTTGCTGCTAATTGTTTAAATTTAGATAATAAAAAACCGCACATCATTATGATGTG
>NZ_WTKW01000244.1:0-6480 GCF_011378745.1 Pseudoalteromonas sp. Z1A6 | reverse complement strand
AACCAGTTTGTAAACCCATACGCGGCTAAATCAAAATTATTTTTTGACCAAAGTGCAAGCTGGTTATACTCAGAATCAAACACAACATACCCTTTGTAAGTTAAACTTTGTGAAACCTGACTCTGCACTAAATTGTTAAGCTGCTCTTTTGTATAGTTATTTTGGCTTTGCAAAAAGCCTGCAATAACTAAATCTTTTTGAGATATATACAATCCTTGATTATCAAATCGCTCTAATGCATTAAATAACGTTTTACGTAATTGCTGGGTTTGTTGATTGTAGTTACTTTGCAGCTCCTTTTTTTCAATAGTATAAAGAAGTAATGCAGTGAATGAGCATAATACTAATGCAATTAAAAATGCGACGGGCGCTAAACTAAATACATGAATATACTTTTCACCATAATTTTTTTTCTCAGGCTTAGCACTTTGATTACTTACTGAATCTGAATTTTTATTTAACTGTGTCTGTAATAATTGAGCAAATGAAATAAACTGATCTTTTTGTGAACCTATTAATGTTTTAGGTGCTAAATCGGCCATCAGCACTACGCCAATTAATTTATTAGTGACACTATAAATTGGATATTGTGCATAAAAACGAATTAATTTGTGCGTGTTGTTTGATACATCATCAAAAAAGGTATCTTCAAATAAATATAGTTTTTCTTGTCTACAGCGTTTTTGATAGCTTAATAACTCATTTTCGACGCTTTCTTTATCGTTGCAGGTTATTAACTGCTCTGAATAAACTTCTCTAAAATCGATAAATTTAACAATTGGAACATCATAAAACTGTTTTAGTAGTGTTAGCGTTTCTTTAATTTCTGTTGATATTTCATCAGTTTGTGTATCTGCTACATTAGCATGTGAGGTAAATATATTTGAGGCGTTCATTGACGTTCTCCTTCCCCTTTAGGGGGAGTATGTATCCACGTTGTACTGTTTTGGCCGCTGTGTACTGGCAGTAAAACTTTAAATGGTGGTGTTAAGCTACTAAGTGCAGGTTCGCCTGTAGTGATATTAATCACTTGTTCTGCATTAACTAAATTAAGTGATGTTTTGCAATATGTAATGCCTGGCTCAATCCCTATTAAGCTCAGTGTTTCACTAATAATAAGGTTATTTACTAAATCAATACCGGCGAGCTCAAATGTAGTTTGTAAAATAGTGAAGACGAGTGTCTCTACAATGTTTTCATCTTCTTCTAAGCGTGTCCCTTCTGGGCAGCATATAGTGCCAAGCTCTATATCAAAGTTTGTTCCTATAAGAACGAACTTAAGCGCTTTAAGTGCATCTTTTAAGAGGGATTCTACTTCGGGTAAATATAAATCAAGTATATCGCCTTGCGATTCGTACCCTGCTTGGCATGTGTCACATGATAGCGCCAACTCTCGACCGTCGGTTCCTACAAGTGGACGACCCAAAGCGGTCAAGCCAACTAAACAACTGCTGTCGGCCGGTTGCTTATCTATTTCAAAGCTTTCACAAGGTGAGCCTGTTACTACTTTTTGTGATACATAACGAGATAGAATTTGTTCACTATTAGCAGGGCATTGTTGTGGCGTACTTCTTAATAACTGACCAATAACGGTATTACCTAACTGCCCTATTGCATAATTTGGACCTTGCTGCAGCGCATTTATATAACTTACATTACCGGTATTATTTAGTTTACTCACACCTTGGCTGTCTGTTGCTTCATCGCTTAAGCCCTTTAAACACGGATTACCTTGGCAATTTGGAGCATCGTAATAAACAGCTTCTCGTGAGGTAAACCTATCATCTCGTATGCCAATTAGCGCTCTGTATGTGCTGTTTGCCCCCCGGTCTGTATAAAAAATTAGTGGGGCTTGGTGCTCATCAAAACTTACTGCAATACCGAGTGGTCTATTGTTAGCATCAACGACAGTAATTTGATTATCTACCTTAGTTTGATGGCGCTTAATAAGGGCATCCCTGACTAAAATAACCCCACCAATTGAGCCAATAATTAAAATTGTTATAATTAATATAAGCTCAATAGTAAGTATGTACCCTTGTTGATAATGCTTTTTCATATCAGGCTCCTATAATACTTCTACAAGCATTTTAAGTACGTTCATTACTTGTAATGCTGCGGGAAAAAACACCAATACCAAAAACATCGGAAAACAAATTAAGATAATGGGAAAGGTCGTGTGCATCGCTTTTTTGTTTACCTTTTTAGCGAGTAAAATGTTCTTTTTTAGAGCTAGGCCTTCAAGTTGAGCCTCTACTGCTTGGATAAGTGGCGTACCAAGTTTTGACCCTATTAACATTAAGTTAGCGAGCTTTTTAATTCCTAATACGCCGGTTCTTTCAAAAAGTGAATTAAATGCAAATTCACGATCTTTACCTGCGCTTAGTTCGAATAAAAATAACTTTAGCTCTTTGTATAATGGGTGTTTTTGACTTAATCCATGATCAACCGCCAGTGCAAATGAGCGCTCTAGTGAAAATCCAGCGCGCATGTAAACCAGTAACACCCGTAAAAAAAACTCTAAGCTATTATTAATAGTGGTTTTGCGTTGATTTTTACGTAATAAAAACCAGCATTCGGGTGCAAAAAAACACATAAAACACAGTAACAATTTAATCGATTGGCTCAGCTCATAACCTGTTAGTTCTATAACCGTAAATGCACTAAAAGTAGCAGCCACTTTGAAGCAGTACAGACTTATTAATATTTTATTAATTTGAATCCCTGCTTGTCTTAGTTGACGTTTAGAGATGATAATTAGCGGATACCAATTAATGTTTTTAGTATCGGGTTTATCTAATTCAACTTTAAGAGATTGCCTATGAATATGGATAAATGAGCCCATACTTACTAAAAGTCCGATAAGTAAAAGTATATCAATCATAATGTTACCCTTAAGCTAAGGCGTAGCCATAAAAAACCAAATAGCTGACAAAGAAGCGCAACCGTTATAAATGCAATACCATTAGGGTCGTTTAATAATGGTTCAAACCAGGTTGGATCGGTATAGCTAAATAAAGGAATTAGTGCGTAAGGTAAAAAACCACTAAATACAGCAGCGTATTTAGTGCCCGAAAGCTTAGCTTTTAGCTGTTGGCGGTCGAGGGTCCGAAGCGACATCATGTTGCATACGCTTTTTAGCATGTCGGTTAAATCACACTGGCTTTGTGTATGTGTAATGATGCTATGAGCAAACAATCTTACGGTTTCGCAGTTGTATCTTTCAATTAAAGGGGCAAACGACGTTTCGGCATCACTCCCCATGCTAATGCGTTGTATTAGTAAGGTGCTTTGTTTTTTTATATATGGGTCTGCATGTTCATCAGCAAACTGCATTGATTGCTGTAGCGATAGCCCAGTGCTTAAACACGATTGTACGGTTTCAATAAATTCTAAAAAATGATGCTCAAATTTTGCTAATTTATAATGAGCCAAGTCAATCACAGTTATAAAACAGGTTACAAAAACCACGATTGAAATAATAAACGCGCTGGTTGATGCCTCTGGATAATATAATTTAGCTAAAAACCATGAACTACTAGAGAGCGAGCACGCCATGCTTATAAACCAGGCGTTACTTATGTTTAAGCCTAGCACTCGTAGTGACAGAGTAAGTACGTCTTTTTCTTCTAAAATATCTACTTTTTTAGTGCCTTGGCTGCTTTTATTTTTAGCATACAAAGAAACCAACACACTAGTTGCAAGTACAAAGGTTATAACCGCCGCTATAGCTAATAAATAATCAAGTTTAGTCATTGTTAGCCTCCGGGTTATTGTGCAGTAATGCTTTTAATTCTTGTGCATTTGCGCCTTGGCCTTTCATAAACTCAATAACACTTGAGTTATCTATTAACTCACTTTGTACTGGCTCTGCTTCATTAATACTATAAAGCGGGCTAAAATGTGCGCCGCCATTAACACGCTTAATTTCACCAATACTTTTTAGAGTTCGGGTGCCATTAGTTGAGCGAGAAACATGCACAATAAGTTGAATACTCGACGCGATTAGCGAACTTGTATGGGTATCGCTCAGTTGTGCATTGTGTAACTGCACTAAGGTAGATAAACGAATAACGGCATCATTTGCACTGTTAGCATGTATGGTCGTCATCGAACCTTGGTGACCACAGTTCATTGCTTGGAGCATATCAATTACTTCGCCAGAGCGTACCTCTCCAACAAGTATTCTATCTGCGCGCATTCTAAGGGCTGCTTTTACTAAATCTCTTAGGCTTACTGCACCTTTACCATCGCTGTTTGTGTCGTGAGCTTCTAATTGCACAACGTGGTTGTGATGCAAATTAAGCTCAGCACTTTCTTCAATGGTTACAACTCGTTCATTTGGGTTAATTGAGTTAGCAAGTACGTTTAATAATGATGTTTTACCTGCCCCGGCATTGCCACACACTAAAATATTAACGCCTGTTTTAACTGCGCTTTTTAAAAATGATAAGATGTTTTTATCTAAAAAATGATTATTAACTAAAAAGTCATCGTTTATTTTTTTATGATTAAACTTACGAATCGATACAATCGCGGCGCTGGTACACGCAGGCGGTACAATAATATGAACACGGCTACCATCTTTTAGTTTGCCATCAACAATTGGCATAAGCGCATTCACTTGTCGGCCACAACCATCAAGTAAGCGATCAACAAATCGGCGTAAATGGCGTTCGTCATCAAACTTACTGGCTGTGCAAAGTAGTTTGCCTTGTTTATCAATCCAAATATCTTGCGTGTCGTTTATTAAAATATCACTCACCTGATCGTCCAGCATAAACTGTGCAATAGGACCCAGACCCTGAATTTCATCAAATACAGCCTGAACAACCTGCTCTTGTTGGTGTTGATTAAATGAAGATTGATTAAATTGTGGAATTTCACTGCACAAAGCAGAGATTTTTTCGAGAACATTACTTGATAAAAGCGCGGTTGGTTCTTGTTCGTACTCTTCGATAACGGCATCATGCAATAGCTTTTTAAGCTCTTCAAAGGTACTTAAACTGGTTTGAACTTCTTCATGTTTGCTTGATAAATTAAACATAAAAACTCACTTAGCTACATATACAGCTTCATTTTTAACGCCTTTAACCACTTCGATTGTGCGACTGGTTTGTAAGCGTGAAAAGTTTTGCAAACGACCTTGTTCAATGTCATAAGCGCTATGCACAATAATTGAAACTTTGTCGGCGTTATCTATACCCGCCAACGAATAAACATCTTTTGGAAGTACCGCAAGGACTAATGAAACACCGCCCGTAGCAGAATTAGACTCTTTAGCTAAATTATCCATTACGCCACTTTTAGCGGCTTGCGATTTAGGACCTTTCGAAACACCAATAAGCTGTACATCACGGGCAACTGTTCTTACTAAGCGATTAGTTTTAGCGACTATGTCGAGTCGGTCACCTTTGTGTATGCGCGAAAGCGGAATATCTAAGGTGTTTAGTTTTAAAGTATATAAAACACGCCCTGCCGGTATGGCTTCTGATAAATTTTGGCTTTTCGCTCTAATAAAATCGGTGTCGAACAAAGGTTGTTCAACCATTTTATTAGTTGCTAATTTTTGACCAATTAATGCACGTGGGTTTTGAACGCTCAGTGCAATATTTGAATAGTTACTTGGATCTATACTCTTTTGCTCTACATCGTGAACGGTTACTGTTTGACCGGCCGACATATTTTTGTTTACTACCCAGGCTGTTACGCTATTTTCATCGCTTACCTGTCTAATGCCCAAAGCCGAAGCTAACATGCCAGAGGTGATGAGTAATGTGAGAGCCGCAGTGGTTGCGCCTTTGTTACTTTTACTTTTCATAATATTCCTCCAGAGTAACTTTCACTGCCACACTTTTGTGGCAGTGAGCCTTAAGCTTGGTATTCAAACCTGGTTGCCTTATATTGGGTACCTTGCGTTAGTTACCTTGTGAACCGCCTGCTGCTGTACGTGTTGCAGCATCGCCGCTTGGTGTTGCATTAACAAGTGCGGCACTTTCACTAAAGTCTGATGCAACAAAAGTGAATGAACTGCCATCGCCTGCGTACACATCAACTGAATCTACAAACCCAGAGCCAGACACTTCAGCAGTGCCTTCGGCGTTAATCATGCCGTCAAATACATAGCTTTGGTCAAGTGAGCCAATTGCTTCAGCTACATCTTCAAGTTCGCTGGTTACCGAGTCACGTAATGTAGATAAACCAATTACAAGTGCTGCTACCATTGAAGTAGAAAGAATGATTAGCTCTGACGTTAGTACAAAACCTTTTTGCTTTTTGCTATTTAAGTTATGTTTAATAGTTTTCATAATCGTAGCCTTTAAATTAGAAGAGCTTATGCTCACTTTACATATTGCGAGGACCATGCCAGCTATAAATAACTATTAAATACAGTTGGTTATGTTTTTAATGGTTACTGTTTATTAGATGTTTTAATTTTTGATTTGCAAAATGCAAATCAATATTAAAAATATTTTAGAT
>NZ_WTKW01000243.1:0-6521 GCF_011378745.1 Pseudoalteromonas sp. Z1A6 | reverse complement strand
AAATTAATTCAACCCATCAACCTCATCTTACCAGTTAATTAAACGTTAAATTTAACTTTTAAATATAATTCATTACCCATCAATTACTTAGCAATCACCTTCGCTATATAACTAAAACAATGCTCATTATAAAAAACAACCAAATGTAATTATAAAAACACCTAAATTAATTGAATGTTATTCAATTGACTGACTTTGTTAATTAAGTATATCTTCAAGGTAACAAAAAAGTTTATACCAATCCGCTTAATTAAGTGATCTATTTTGAGGATGGAAAAACGTGTTGATAGCTAGGCAAAAAATTCGCTGTTTAGTTGTTCTAAATGAGAATTTTTTAACGAAGGTAGCGACACGTTTGGCCCCGCAAAATGATTAAGTATTATTGCGGGTTGGTATTATTTTCTTTTTTGTACAAAACTAAAATAATTCAATGGGTATGGGGAAATACAGCATGAATAGAAAACCGTTATTTAAATTACAGCAATCGGTACCACAAATATTACTCGCAATGAGCGCGTCTGCTGCACTACTTGGTTCGCTCTGCGTAAATGCTGCAGAGCAAGACACTAAAGCAGAAGAAAACATCGAACAAATAAGCGTAATTGGCTCTCGCCGATTAGGCCGTACAGTAGAAGACAGCGCAGTACCCATCGATATAATTGGTGCAGATGCACTTAAAAACTCAGGCTTTACTGAAACGAATGCCCTGCTTAGCAGTTTATTACCCAGCTTTAACTTCCCACAAGCATCACTTACTGATGGCAGCGACCATGTACGTCCCGCTCAGCTTCGTGGCTTAGCACCCGATCACACCTTAGTGCTTGTTAATGGTAAGCGCCGCCACAGCAACGCATTACTTAACTTAAATGGCTCAACGGGTCGTGGTTCATCATCGGTTGACTTAAATGCGATACCTGCAAATGCTATTGCCCGTATTGAAGTATTACGCGATGGTGCAGCAGCGCAATATGGCTCTGACGCTATAGCTGGTGTTATTAATATTGTACTTAAAAGTGCCAGCAGCGGTGGTTCAGTTGCGGCTATATATGGTGCTAACGTAACCGAAATGGACGGTGTACCACAGCTAAAATCTGTATCTGAAGGCAGTGATGGTAATTTAGCATTTACCGAAGGGGGCGATCGCTCTTTAACCGATGGTCAAACATTAACGCTGCAAGGTAATATGGGTTTTGAGCTTGGCGATAATGGCTTTTTAAACATTTCGACCGAATACCGCGACCGCCACTCTACAAACCGTTCAGACTACGACCAACGTGAAAACTACGCACGCATAGATGACGGATCAGTAGATGGCGCGCTTGACCCACGTGAACTTACCGTAAATCGATATAACCATAACTTTGGTAATGGCGATGTTGAAGATTTTTCAATGTTTTATAACGCAGGTTACCAGTTAACAAACGAAGTTGATTTATATTCGTTTGGCTCTTACAGCAAACGTGAAGGCGAAGGCGGCGGGTTTTATCGCCGTGCAAGCGATAGCCGTAATATAGAAGAAGTTTACCCTGATGGCTTTTTACCTGTTATTACCTCAGACATAGATGACTTTTCACTGGCATTTGGCGCTAAAGGTTTTGTAAGTGAATGGAATTACGATGTATCGGCCGTATATGGTCAAGATGCATTTGAGTTTGGTGTTATAAATAGCTTAAATACCTCATATGGTCCTACTAGCCAAACAAGCTTTGATGCAGGAACACTTACCTACGATCAACTTACTTTAAACGTTGATTTTAGCCGCGAGGTAGACGTCAGCTTTTTAGAAAGCTCTGTAAACGTAGCTGTAGGTGCTGAGTATCGCCGCGAAGGATACCAAATAGATGCAGGCGAAGAAGCATCATATGCACAAGGTACATTTGGCCCAGGAGGCGCAGTAACCGACCCAATTGATGGCCCATTTGGCGCAGCGGGCGCACAAGTATTCCCGGGGTTTACACCCGAATCTGAGGGCGACAATAGCCGCCACAACGTGAGCTTGTATATAGACCTTGAAACCTACCTAACCGACGATTGGAATTTAGCGGTTGCCGCCCGTTATGAAGATTACTCGGACTTTGGCGATACACTTAACGGTAAAATTGCAACTCGTTATTCATTAACTGAAGACCTAGCACTACGCGCCTCAGTATCTACTGGTTTTAGAGCACCTTCTTTGCAGCAGCAATACTTTACCTCAGTAGCCACCGTATTTGTTGATGGCGAACCAACCGAAACTGGTACGTTCGCACCAAGCAGCGATGTAGCAAAAGCACTGGGCTCACCAGGTCTTGATGCTGAAGAAGCAACAAACTACGGCGTTGGTTTTACATGGTCTACCGACTTTAATTTCAGCTTATCGGTTGATTACTACCAAATATTAATTGATGACCGCATTGTGCTATCAAACAACTTATCGGGCGCTGCTATTGAGCAACTTCTTGAAGGTACAGGCGCTAACCAAGGTCGTTTCTTCTTAAACGCAATTGACAGTAAAACCCGTGGTGTTGATGTTGTAGCTTCTTATAATGTAGCAACCGATGGTTACGGCGATGTTGCCTTTAACTTAGGTTATAACTACGGTAAAAATGAAGTTACCGATATAATTGACCCACCAGCAGAGCTACAAGGTGCAGGGTTCGATCAAGACAACTTATTCTCTGGTAACGAACTGCGTCGTTTTGAAGTAAGCACACCGCGTAATAAGTACAACTTAAGCGCAACATGGACTAACGACGACATACGTACCACGCTTAGAACAACACGTTACGGCGAAACTCAAGACCCTTCAGATATCCCAGAACGTAACGAAGTGCTAAAGCCTAAATGGATAACCGACTTAGATGTAGCCTACTCGCTTAGCGAAACCGTATCGCTGAGCTTAGGGGCTAATAACATTTTTGATGTTTACCCAGATGCAACCCGTGAAAATGTTGACGATGTAACCACCTTCTCACGTTTATTTGCTTACTCTAGCTTCTCGCCGTATGGATTTAACGGACGCTACGTGTACGGTAAAATAGAAATGAAGTTCTAATAAGCACAGCTTAAAGTAACCAAACACACAAAAGCCACCGATTAGGTGGCTTTTTAATGCGAGTTGCTATTAAATCTATAATTAGATTTTAGTTAACCAGCCGTGCTTGTCTTCACTTTTACCCCATTGAATATCGTTCAATGCTTGGCGAAGGCGCGCAGTCGTTGGGCCTGGCTCGCCAGTACCTACTTTGTATTCTTTATCGTTATGAATAAATGTACCCACAGCAGTTAGTACAGCTGCAGTGCCCGAAAGCGCCGCTTCAGTACCTGGTTTAGCAGCACGCTCTAGTAGCTCAGTAACGCTAAAGTTACGCTCGCTTACCGTCATACCTAAATCTTTGGCTATGGTTAAAATACTATTACGCGTTACACCATGTAAAAACGTGCTATCGAGCGCTTTAGTAATAATTTCGTTGCCATCAATAAGTATAAAGTTAGCAGCACCGGTTTCTTGTACGTCGCCACCTGGGCAAAATAAAATTTGATCTGCTTGGTACTTTATACGTGCAGCACTAATAGGTGCTAGTGCACTGGCGTAGTTACCACCACTTTTTACCATACCCATGTGCGGAGCGCAGCGCATACCATCTTCTTCAAGCAATACACGCAGTGCAGTTGCACCACCGGCAAAGTAATCACCTACTGGCGATAGTAACGTGTATAAAAGCGAGCTCATTGATGGCGCAGCTGCTTTACCAATTGCCGCCTCAGTACCAATGTGCGTTGGGCGAATATACATGGAGCCCGGCGGTAATGGCGTTTCATCTGCGTATTCGCGCATAATATCGATAATCATCGTTTTTAGCATATCACTGTCAAAACTCGGTAAGCTTAATAGCGCTGAGCTTTGTTGCATGCGTGCAATATTTGCATCCATTCTAAAAAGATAAACAGAACCATCTTCATGGCGAAAGGCTTTTAAGCCTTCAAAACATGTACTTGAATAATGAAGAACGTGCGCACCAGCATGAAGTTCAAGTTTATCGGAAGGGACAATTGAGCTCTCGCTCCATTTATTATCAGAAAAACGAGCTTGAATCATCTGCGGCATAAACACGGTACCAAATGCGGCCATTTTAATCTCTCTTGTGTGGTCTATTTTCCTCCATTGTATGACAATCACACGCTATTTAACCATAGCTAAAGTAAGGCTTTTTTAATTAACTATGAGAAATTTTTGCAAGTGCTGTTTACTAATCAACCGTATTGAGTGCAATAAACAAAAAAATCGGTCAGTGTAGTTACACAGACCGATTTTTTCATTCGTTAATTAAAACATGTTTATTTAAACGAATATTTAATAATACGTTTTAACACCGACATATACTGCCTAAAAAAACCACCCGTATGGTAATCAATACCGTGTTTTTTCAAAACAGCCTGTACTTGAGGCGCTACTTCTTGATAGCGCGAAGACGGCATATCAGGAAATAAATGATGCTCTATTTGGCAGCTCAAATGCCCTGTTAAAACATGAAACCAATGCGGTCCTTTAATATTAGACGAGCCCAGTACTTGGCGGTAATACCACTGCCCTTGGGTTTCGTTTACGCAGTCTTCTTGTTTAAAAGTTTGCGTTTCTTCTGTAAAGTGACCACAAAATATTATGGTCGATGTCCATAAATTACGGATTAAGTTAGCTACTAAATTCCCCGCCAATACCCATAAAAATAAAGGCCCTGCAAGTAACGGAAATATCGCATAATCTTTAATTAACTGGCGAGCGCCTTTACTAAAAAAGCGCTGCTTTAATGTAGAGTGTGATACAAGCCCTTCGCGGTTTTCTTTCTTTTTACCAATAAAAACACGCTCTGCAGCCAACTCGTGATACGACACGCCCCACTGAAATAACACACTTAAATTAATATACGTAAAAAACTGCCATACATTTTTAAAACGCCACTTAAAATCATCGCTTAAACGCAACAAGCCATAACCAAAGTCTCTGTCTTTACCAATAATATTAGTATACGTATGGTGTTCAAAGTTATGAACGCGATGCCAACTTTGCCCATCGCACGCTATGTCCCACTCATAATGTTGTGAGTTAAGTTGCTTGTCGTTCATCCAATCGTATTGACCGTGCATTACATTGTGGCCAATTTCCATATTGTCTAAAATTTTAGCAAGCGCTAATAACAACACGCCTGCAACCCATAATAATGGCTGAATAAAACCAAGCATTAGCAAAATTCGCCCGCTCCATTCACACACTCGTTGTTTGCGCACAACAGAGCGAATATAGTCAGCATCTTGTTGGCCTACTTTGCCAAGGGTGTCCATTTTAATGGCATCTAACTCGCTTGCGAGCATGTCATAGTCAATGTTTTTCATAATTGTAACTCCAAATCACTAACAGGTTGGCTTACGCAAAGTTGTATTAACTGCTCGCCGTTGTCACTCAATTCACCTGTTTTTAAATTACGTACCACGCCTGACTTTTTAATACATTGGCATTGATGACAAATACCAATGCCGCAACCGCGTTTAACCGGCAATTGTTTTGCTTCAAACTGAGGTAGTAAAACATCGTTGCCCGATACAACATGGGCACTGGCGTTAATTTTTACATTAAATTGGCTATCGTCGTTTAAGCTAGGCAGTGCTAAACCAAAGGCTTCTTGGTAATAATTTAGCTTATGCGTTTTAGCAAAATCACTCACTGTTTGCATAAATGCTGCAGGGCCGCAGCAGTAAATATCTGGGTTTTCCCACGGCTTAATATTGCTGGTTATATCGCTTGCTTGCTCGCGCGTTAATAATAAAAACGAAAAATGCTCAAATTGCGCCGCAAACTCACTCAGCTCATCAACACATTGATGCTCAGTAGCTTTTGCGTAATACACTAACGAGACTTTTTGCGTAGTTTGGCTTAAGTAATCACCAAGCATAGCCAGCATAGGTGTTATACCCGACCCACCGGCAACAAAAGTAGCCGGTGTATGCGTGTTTTTAAATACAAAGTCGCCGGTTGGCGCAGAAATATTGCACCACAAACCCGCCTTTAATGCGCTACTGAGTAAGCCTGTAAAGCGCCCTTGCGCATTTGTTTTGATTAGTAAACGCACCAAACCTGTATTTTTAAATTGTTGAGCGCTTGAGGCCACGGTAAACACGCGTGTTAATAATCGCCCATTAATTTCAAGCGTTAAACTTATATGCTGCCCTGACGTATGTGCCTGCCAATGTTTACTTGGCTTAAGTTGCACACTTAAAAAGCCGCCATCAAGCACCGTCGTATTAACTACTTGCGCTCTAAACTGCCCTGCACGCCATGCAGGTTTAAACACCTGCATTATTGGCTCTATGTAGCCTGCAAAACTTTGATGGTGTAAAAACCATTTTGAAAATTGGTTTAATACTTTAATTATCATCACTATTAATCTCTTGGATCGTAAAATACTTAACGTTTGAACTTACACGTGTACGCTCAAACTTCAGCGCACAAGTGTACGCTGAAATTTTTAGTTTTCAACCCCAATAGA
>NZ_WTKW01000242.1:0-6547 GCF_011378745.1 Pseudoalteromonas sp. Z1A6 | reverse complement strand
CCAGAGGGGCTTTTTATAAGTTGCTTTAGCTAATTAAAATTAAATTTTAACACCGTTGCGAGCGGCTTTATCTTTAATATATGTAGACCAACCCTTTGCAAACTTACGTGTGCGAGGGTCATCCATAGCTTTAGTAATTGCAGCATATGCTTGCTTATACTTACCTTGATAGTAATACGCTTCAGCTAAATCTGAATAAATAGTACCTTTTTTGTCAGAGCCAAGCTCTAATGCTTTGTTCAAACGAACAACAGCAGCACTGAATTTTTCAGATTGTAAAAGTAATGAACCAGCTTTACGGTAAAGTTCAGCGTCGTCATCAAATTTAGCAGCTTCTTCGTAGTACTTAGCAGCTTTTTCTAGATCCTTAGAGCGATGATAGTTACTAGCAATCGCGCTAACATTCTGCTTTGTACGTTTTACTTTTTCACTCTTAACGGCCTTTTCTAGCGTTACAGCTGCTCTAAAAGGGATCTCGTTTAGAGAGTAAAAGTTAGATAAGACTTTATACTCAACTTCATTTTCAAAGTAACCGTTCTTGTAAGCAACTTCCATCGTTGCTAAACCTTTTTGATAGTCTTCGGTTTGTAGGTAATATTTACCTAAGCTAACCCAAGCTTTTTTATCATCAGGCCATACACGAACAATCTCTTCGCCAATCTTAACCATGTTTGCATAGTCTTTAAGTTCAAAGTATGCACCCAGTTTTAATTGGTAAGGACCTTTATTAGGTTCTTTTTGAAGTTTAATTGCCTTATCTGCTGGTTCAAAAACATCACGAAATTGCTCTAACTGATAGTTAGCTTGAGCGATACGTGTATAAACCGTAGGATCTTCTTGGCCAGTGAAGTCCATCCAAGCTACATAAGCTTTTTTGGCTTCTTGATACTTTTCAGTACCGGCGTATAAATCGCCTAACAGTTTTAGAGTCTGTTCTTGATCAGCAAAGTTTAAAACATCAGGGGCAACTGCTTGCTTAGAGTACTTAATCGCTTCGTCATACTTTTCTTTTTGAGCGTACATGCTACCTAAGTAACGATTTACGGTCGCTTTATCAAAGTCATTCGAAGGTTCAATCTCTCTAAGCAAAACAATTGCTTCATCAACTTTTTCTTCGTTGTACAAGTCAAATGCTTTAATTACCTTTTTACCAGTACGCTCGCCCATGATTTTAGTTTTTGCTTTTTTACGCTCTTCAATCTTTGCGTAATCTGGCGCTGCTAAAACAGATGCACTTAAAGTAGCACCCGACACAGACATAAGAATCGCAAGAGCAGTTACTTTAGAAAAATTTCTCATTACTCGCCTCCTTAGTTGCCTTGGTTAAGTTTAAAGTCTAATTGAACTTGTAAACCTGGTTGTTTCTGTGGTTTTCCGTCAATGATCTTAGGACGGTACTTCCACTTACGCAGTGCGCGTTTAGCTTCACGGTCAAAGATACGTTTTGGATCTGCGTCAATTACTTCAACGTCAATCACTCCACCTAACTCATCAATTGTGAATGAAAGTTGTACCCAACCTTCTTTGCCATCACGTGCTGCTTGCGTTGGATATTTTGGTTCTATACGAACGATAGGTGTCGCATCACCATCTCGTCCAAATGCACCAGGACCACTTAGTCCACCAGCTGAACTACCAACATCAATGCTACCCATGTTAAATGACATAGCACCAGGGTTTGGATTATTATTTTCCGGCTGTGGCGGCTGCGGTTTAGGCGGCTGCTTTGGCGGTGGTGGAGGAGGAGGCGGTACACGCTTCCTCTCCTGCACCTTAGATTCAGGCGGATTCGTCATTATTTCGACTATGATCTGCTCTTTTTGTTCCGTATTACGGTCAGCCCCACCAGAGATGAGGAAGGCCATGAAGTAGAACAAGCCGAAAGTAACTGCCCCACCTGCAATCAGTGAAAACAGAAAACGAATCATTACTGATCTCCAGCTATTGAAATTCTAAGGTTGTCACCCGTCGCTTTAATCTGGTCCATAACTTTAACCACTGTGCCGTGTTTAGCTTCTTTATCAGCTTGTATAATCACAACTTCAGTAGGTTGTTCTGCTAATAAACTTTCAATTTTTGCTGAAATACGTTCAACATCAATTTGTTGTTTATCAACCCAGATTTCGCCGTTACTACGAATAGCAATAAAAATGTTAGCATTTTTTTGCTTAGTAGCTTGGGCAGCTTTTGGTTTATTGACCTCGATACCAGCCTCTTTAACGAACGATGTAGTTACGATAAAGAAAATAAGCATGATAAATACGATGTCAAGCATTGGCGTCATATCAACCGCTGCTTCTTCTTCTTCACGAAAACGTTGTTTACGTGCCATATTTAATTCTCTCTCTAGTGATGAGGCATACTATCAATAAGTTTGGCTTTCACCATTTTAGCTTTTGTCTCAAGACGTGAGCTAAAAAATACTCCAGATAGTGCCGCAACCATTCCAGCCATTGTTGGGATTGTTGCCATTGAAATACCTGATGCCATTAAGCGTGCATTACCCGTACCCTGGTTGGCCATGGTTTCAAAAACCGAGATCATACCAGTAACAGTACCAAGTAAGCCTATTAAAGGACAAACAGCTACTAATGTCTTAATCAACAACATACGCTGATCTAATTTTTCAGACGCTTCAGAAATCCATGCTTCACGGATTCTGTGTGCGTACCAAGACGTAGTGTCTTGGCGGGCATCCCACTTTGCTACAATTTCTTTCGCTGTGCGAGGAAACTCTGCAAGTAGAAACCAATAGCGCTCAATCATTAAAACCCACATCAGAAAGAGTGCTATCGCGACCACGTATAAAACCTGGCCGCCTGTGCCAACAAAATCCCTGATAGATTCCCATATCTCCATCAGGACTAGCATTAGGCTTTCTCCTTCTCCGCGTGAGTAGCAACGATACCCGCGCTTTGCTCATCAAGGATGTGTAATACCGACTTACTACGACCAGCTACAAGAGCATGAAGTAGAATTAGTGGTAATGCAGCAATTAGACCTAGCGCTGTAGTTACAAGTGCTAGAGAGATGTTACCTGCCATGATCTTCGGATCACCCGTACCGAACAATGTGATTGTTTGGAACGTTAAGATCATACCGATTACTGTACCTAGTAGACCTAGTAACGGTGCGATTGCAGCAAGAATCTTAATTATGTTGATACCAGCTTCGATGCGTGGCGTTTCACGTAGAATCGCTTCATCAAGTTTAAGCTCAAGGTTTTCAACATCTTGGTTCTTGTTGTCATGGTACACTTTAAGAATACGACCCAGTGGGTTATTTGTATTCGGTGTAGCAACATTTTTAAGCTGGCTCTTAATCTTACTAGTAGTAAGTGTAAGGTCAACAAAGCGAATTAGAGTAATTAGCATACCTAAAGCTAGTAAAGCTGTAATGATATAACCAACTACGCCACCTTGATGGAAGTATTCCATAAGTGTCGCTTTTTGAGTGTTGATACGTAAGATAGCACCACGAGTCGGATCGATATAAACACCAGCGTAGTTATCTGGTGATGTATTTTCAAGATCAGTGATACCGTCTAAAATATAGCTATCAGGCTGTTTACCTAGAGGCTGAATAGACTTAGTTTCTGGTGAATAAATTAAGTAACCATCGTCTGTAACTAAGTTAAAGTTACCGATACGCGTTACTTTCTTCATTGACGGGTTACCGTCAAGACCAGCAACTTCAGTTTCAAAAGTTGAAACTTTAGCTGATTCAGTCATTTCTGTTTGAAGTGAAATCCAAAGTTCTTCAAGTTCGCGAACTGTAGGAAGTTCTTTAGCAGCAGCTAATGAACGTAAGATTTCAGCACGGCCAGGTTTCTCAGCACTAACTAGTGATGCTTCGATAGAACCGATAGCGTCTTGAGCTGCACGACGTACAACACCAAACATCTCACCCAAAGTACCTTGAGCACTTTGAAGAGCGGCTTCTTTTTCAGCTAACGTGTTTTCATTTTGTGCATATTGCTTAGTTAAGCTTTCACCACGAGACTTCTCAGAAGCAAGTTGGCTTTTAGCTTTATTAAGTAAAGATTGCTTGTCAGCACGATCTGATAAGAACTCTTGTTCACGTTTCTTATCGATTTTACCTTCAGAGATACGCTCTTGCTTTACTTGCTCAAGTATTTTATCTAGAGCTCCAGTATTTGCATGTGCATTTAACGCGGTACCTGCAGAAACAGTTAGTACTGCGGCAACAGCAAAACCTTTAAATAGTTTCTTCATTATTGATTACTCCGCGCCAAAGATAGGTAGTTTAACAAGTTCTAATGTCGCTTGCTTACGCGCCATACGAATAACTTCTTTAACAGGTTTTAGGTATTCTTCACCTAATTCTTTCCACTGTTTAGTGTTGTTATCCCACACCCAAGCATGTTTCAAGTCAAAAGACTGAGCAACGTAAGTAATACGACCTAACTGACCGATATCAACGTTAATACTTTTGCCATCAACTTCTAGTGTACCTTGTGAAGCAGATACAAGTGAGCTGTATGCTGTTTCAATAGTGTAAGCTTCAAGTACTTGACGGAATTTTTCAGACGTCGTTACAGACGCAGAAACCATGATTTCACGTAGTCTTTCAACACGTCCTAAACGCGTCTCTAGATTAAATGGAACGTCCGCTTTGATGAATTGCTCAAGCGTATCGATCATGCGATACATCAAAGGCACAACGTTTTGTTTCGTGTTATCAATCGTAGCGATTTGACGATCAAACGATTCAATAGACGCGTTTTGGCTATCAACCAAGCGCGACACGTGATCGTTATACACTTTCATAAGTTCAGTCTCATCAACAACGCTACGGTACTCAGCGATTAGCTCCTGAGTTTGACCATATACATTGTCAATTTTAGTTTGAGACTTAACCGCAGCCTTTTGAATTTGTTGACCTGCTTTTTGCACGTCATTCAAAGGATCTGCAATCACATTGCTGCTTGCAAATGCAAATGCGCCAACCAACGCAGTTGCTACAAGACTCTTTCTGATTTTAACAGACATAGTTCCCAACCAATTAAGTAATGTTACTTTTATAATTTAATTATCCTCCGAAGAGAACAACCCTGATATCTTTTAATAGATATCAACCTTCCAATAATGCTAAATGCAATTAGCGCTGTCAACTTGATGTTTACTAATCTCTGCAAATAAATAGCTAAGTTAATGCTTAAACAAAAGTACTAGCACACAACTGTTAACATTATTGCAACTAAGCTTTTGCTTAATATTTCGATTAAAGCCTTTTGAGGGGTGTATTTATTCGCATTGCACTGACATAAAACAACATTATTGCAACATTTAGCCAAAGCTGAATTCGCACTGAAAAAAAACAAAAAAAAATATAGATAGATATAACAAAAGTTATTTTTTAAACGATTTCAGCACATTTTATCTCCCCAATAACACTTCATCTGAAAAAACAAACCATTTGTCGCACAAAAAAACAACACTGGATAATCTCTAATACCGCCCACCTTGCTTTATGCACGCAATACCTAAAGCCATTTATAAAACGTGTTTCCCATAAATAGTAATAATAAGTTTCTTTTAGCAAGGCCTGAAATAGCCAAATAGCTTTCGATAATTAGACGAGTTACATTTACCGCTTTAGAGTGCTCATTAATACTATTTAACAGTTAAATTTATTTAGTAACAAAGTTAATCACAAAAAGTTGCTCAACTTTAATAATAATGGACTATAAATGATGCCTAACGCTTCCATAATAAGCTATCAGAGGCCTATAGAGGTTCCCTTGCCCATTTATAGTTAAAGTACAAAACTTCAACCTGATTGCACTAGCAAGACTTACACTAAAATTTACACAGATTGTTATTTGGCATCATTTTTATGTATATAAGTATCGGATCAGTTGGATAAATTGTAAGGGATGTTTTAAATGCGATAGAAAGTGGTTCGATTGTATAAGTTATTCAGATAATTGAATTTTGGGTTTGTATTAAAATAGAAGATTTAAGAATATATGAAATTTGTGTTCAAGGATTTAAAAAGAAGGATTTTATTAATTATGTACATAGAGAGGAATTATGGTGAAACAGAGACCTGCTTCACCAAGATGAACTAGAGTTCACATAATAAATTATGCTGCTTCTACGTTCTCAGCTTCAGGGCCTTTTTGACCTTGTTTGATGCTGAATGTCACTGCTTGACCTTCGCTAAGAGTGCGAAAACCAGAACCAGTGATTGCGCTGAAATGTACAAACACGTCAGGACCATTTTCTTGTTCAATGAAACCAAAGCCTTTAGCTTCGTTGAAAAACTTTACTTTACCAGTAACCGACATACTAAATTTTCCTGTAAGTCAATAATTAAAATTCAGCCATATTATTATGGCAATATCCTCCCTGAGTCAATGCTCAAAAATATGGAGGTACAGTACAGGAACAAGTAATAACCTAACCGGTAACCTTAAACGCAGCACAATATCCGTAAATTCAATACATAAAAACTCAAAGCAAGGTAAGATTAACACATTATATTTTTTTTCGCTCTATTAATTGGGAATTATTTATTAAAA
>NZ_WTKW01000241.1:0-6563 GCF_011378745.1 Pseudoalteromonas sp. Z1A6 | reverse complement strand
CTCAAATATTACCTTTCATAAAACCTAACCTCGAACTGCATTCAGTGTAAATTACAGCGTTGTTTTTAAATGTATTTTTTAAAGTTAATTCAACTTTTAAGGGATGTTTTTTGGCACGTAAGTTGATACAACTCCTTATAAACTTTAAAAAGGAATTACCATGACTGCTGAATACTTTATGGTACTAGGGTTACTCGGTGTTGCATTTTTTGCTGTTGCAGGGGCATTGCTTGGGTATGAAAAAAACATTAGTGGCTTTGGCGTCGTAGTGGTTGCAACCGTTACAGCACTAGGGGGCGGTACCCTCAGAGATATACTTTTAAACAAACCGGTATTTTGGATTGCTACCCCGGAGTATTTATATTCGACCTACGGGGCCGTTATAGCAACAATTGCATTTATTCGATACTTACCGCGCGTTAATAACTACTACTTTTTGTTAGTAGACGCTGTTGGTATGGCGCTATTTAATATTATGGGGATAGAAAAAGCACTCATTAATGGCTCTGGCATGGTGGTCGCAATTACAATGGGCATTACTACAGGTATATTTGGTGGTTTAATACGTGATGTAATTTGCCGTGAGGTGCCAACTGTTATGCGCAGCGAACCTTACGCCTCTGCGTGTTTAGCGGGTGGTGCAGTTTATGCCGCTTTATTTAGCCTTAATGTAGATTACATTTGGTGTATTTTAGGCTCATTTTTCACGACTATTTTTTTAAGATTAGGCTCTTTGCATTGGGGTTGGCATTTAACTATTTTCAGAAAAAAAGACTTCAGAGATCAAAGCGACTAATTTTAGCTACGAGTAGCCCGCGTTTGCATGTGGTACTCGTAATTATTCTCATCCGTTATAGTAAAACCCAGCCGCTTATAAAGTCCTAATGCTGGGTTGTTTTTAAGCACTGTGAGTTTAATGGGTTTTGACTGCGCACTTGTAATAACTTGTTTAATAACCGCTTTCCCATACCCTTTATTTTGATGCAGTGGATGTATTTGTAATTGCATTATTTCAACGTATTGAGCGTGCGTTTGGTACTTTAAAGTACCAATGGGTACCTCATTTATAACTATAAGGTGGGAGCAGTCATATTGGTCATCAAGTCTTAAAACATGCTGTTGCTCAGTTAAAAATAACCTGGCCCTTTCCAAGTGTTCAATCATAGTTAGTTTTCTGAGGCTTAATAAGTAGTCTCGGTCTGAATATGCTGCCTTTATAAATTTAAAAACCATAGTGCTCCCTTGCAACAGCCTTAATATTTATAATTGTAGAACTAGCCAAAATAAGTGCGCAGTATTAAATGTGCAAGCCAAACTAATAAAGGCAATACTACCAATACCCAAGTGCTTTCCACCAAAGCCCGCCAATAATTCCCCATACACTTAAATTAATAATGCTCATTATAAGGCCCATTACCCACCAATCTTTTAATGATACATAGCCTGAGCCAAACACGATGGGAGATGTGCCTGTTGCGTAATGCGTTAACGACATCATGAGTGATGAAGCGCCAGCTAACAGTAAACCTAAAAATAAAGGCGGAGCGCCAAGCGCTAAACCTGCGGCGTAAAATGCGGCAAACATAGCTGTAATATGTGCTGTGGTACTGGCAAAAAAGTAATGAGCATAAAAATACACAGCTACCAATATAATGGCCGATACAATCCAGTCAAAACCCAGTTGCGCAATGTTGCTCTCAACAAGTGTTGAAAACCACGTTACCAAACCTAGTTTATTTAAAAAAGTGGCCATCATTACTAATGCTGAAAACCAAACAACGGTATCCCACGCAGACTTTTCTTTAAGTACATCGTCCCAGCTTAATACACCAGTCACTAATAAAACCGACAAACCCAAAAAAGCCACTGCGGTTGTGTTAACCGCGTAGTCAGCCCCTAAAATCATTGCAGGTACACCGGCCCATAAAACAAGCAGCATAGCAAAAACTCCCACCATTATTTTTTCGCCATAACTCATTGGGCCCATTTCAGTTAATTTAGATTCTGCATAGTTTTTAGCGTCGGGTGTGCTTTTAACTTCAGGTGGGTAAATGGCATAAACAACCAAAGGCACAAGGGCAATACATAGCAAACCAGGAACAAGCGCTGCGAGCGCCCACGTACCCCATGTAATACTAATATTTGCACCGGTAGCATCAGCAATCAGCTTTACAATTAGAGGGTTTGGCGCAGTCGCCGTAATAAACATAGCTGATGTAATAGGGTTTATATGGTAGCTCACTAAAGCAAGGTAGTGCCCAATTTTACGAGATGTACCTTCCTCAGGAGACGAGCCAAAGCTTGTTGCTATCGACTTCATAATTGGGTGAATAATAGCGCCGCCTCGTGCGGTATTACTTGGCGTTACAGGCGCTATAACAAGTTCAGAAAGTGCGAGTGCATAGCCAATACCAATTGTTTTTTTACCAAAAAGAGAAATAAAATTATAGCCAATACGATTTCCCAAACCGGTTTTAGCTAAACCCCGAGAAATAATAATCGCAATACCAATTAACCAAATTAATGAGTTAGAAAAGCCACTTAATGCATCTTTAATAGCGCCAGATGGGCTATCATTAGTTACGCCCGTTAACGCAACAGAAGTAATAGCTAAAATAGCAATGGCGCCGATAGGCATTGCTTTACCAATAATGGCAACAACAGTACCAATAAATAAAGCGAGCAAATGCCATGCGTTTTCGGTAACACCTTGCGGAGGTGGTACAGCAAACCAAAGTAGTAAAACAATAGCTATAGAAATCAGTCCAGAGGTAACCCGAATATCAGTACCCTTCATTAAAAATGTCCCTAAGTTTTAAAATGCATGCATTTTGTATATTGAAAAGGCAACGTTATTTTACTTCATTTAATAATAAAAAAGGTGACGCACATCATATGAATATTAGACTTATTTAATTTTATTAATAAAGAGGTAATAAACCATAAACTAAAGATGAATAATTAAATTACCAAATGAGAGCTTACATTGTACTTAATCAACTCTTATTTTTTAAGGGTTAGTTTGAATTGTTTTATCGGCTTGTAAGGTCTTTGTAAGTCTTAACGAATACTTGGAAATACAATGAACTTAAAACACACAAACAACGCACTTTCTTTTTTACTCTCATTGAGCTTTCTACTGCTTGGCTTATCGTTTGCGTTAGGTGCAAATTCTAATACGTTAACGGCTACATTTAGCTTTTATGGCGTTGATTCGCTAATGTCTGTATCTGCATTAGGTTTGATTAGTGGCTCATTTATGGTTGCTTTAGCGTTTGCCACCGTGCTCGCTCACCTTAAGCTAATGAAACCTACGCCAGCACTTTTACTTGCAGCAATTATAAGTTTGGTTGCATTACTTACCTTGTTTGCCAGTAACCGCTGGATGGCTCAACTTGGCGGCTTTCCAATCATTGGTAGCGGGCAGGGCATAATTAAATACTTTGCAGTAGTGCCTTTGTATTTGTTTTTATTTTATAAAGACAAACTTACCGACAAACAACACGTACTTTTAAACTTTATACCGGTTGCCATGGTTTTATTGTGGATTGGCGGCATGAAGTTTTATGAGTTTGAAGCAAAAGGCATTGTAAGTTTAGTAGAAACCTCACCGTTTATGTCGTGGTTATACACGGTATTTAGCGTACAAGGCGCGTCTAACGTGATTGGCGGGTTTGATGTATTATTTGCTGTGTTATTGGGATTAGGGCTATTTTTAAATAATAAAAAGCTAATTATTGTAAGTGGCTTAGCATGTTTAAGCGTATTTATGATGACCCAAACATTTTTAATTACCGCAACCGGCGCATTTAGTTCTTCCACTTTATTGGAGCGTTTAGGGCAATTTGTAATTAAAGATCTTTGGTATATAGCCAACCTTGTTGTTATTGCTTTTTTAATGATTTTTAAACCGACTAAATAATATATAAAGAGGACGTTATGATCAGTTGCAACCAATACGACTACATCGAAATTGCCTGTATGCACCGTTTAAGCATTGAGCTTATATTAAAAAATGGTGATGGTGTATGTGGCGTAGCAACTGACACAAAACGCAATGCTAATAAAGACGAATGCATAGTTGTTAACGTAAATAACGAACTGCAACACATCGTGCTTACTACAATTAGTGTACTTAAAGCGCGTGAACAAAATCCATATTTTGACCACGTGAACTTTGATGTAAAGTAAATACCTCATTCATCCGTTTTTATCATAAACACCTCAGCGAGCCTGTATCATTAATATGTTAAGGCTCGCTTATCTAACCAATGCTTTAGCTAATTACGTGCTAAATACATAAAGCCAAAATTTTCCTATTACTCCTCTTAATTTATTAATAATGTTTTTACCGAATAAGGCTAAACGCCAGCTATTAAAGCGTAAAAAATGCTAATCCAGTATAAGTAAGCCGCAATAAGCTTTTGTGTAGCGCTTAGTATCCGTACGTTTGTTAATTATGGCCGTAAAAGGTAGCTACATAAATAAAGCTAACTTACAGAAACAGCTGTTTATATAAACAGCTAGCTTAATTTTGTCCAATAACATTATTAAACGCCGTTTTGGTGCAAAATAACAAAGGGCTTTTTATAACATGCCTAATTACTTGTTTACATTAAAGTTATTTAGTGGAATTATTGAACAATGTAATAAACGCCGTTTTGGGGTGTTATAACCCCCCAAAGTGGTGTTCAATAAGCTGTTAGCTGCACAGAAAATTGCGGCATATTTCAATCTATAAGGATATTAAAATGAACAAAATGATCAAATTAGGCCTATTTACGTTAGGCTCTGTAGTTTCATCAGTTTCTATTGCGAATGAGATTTCTTCTGATTATCTTAAAAAAGAAATTGAATTAGCTCATACTCAATACATACAAGGCTCTATTGAAAGTGGACTTTACGCACTTCAAGCTCTAGCAAGAATCCTAGAATCAGATAGCACTAGTTCCAAGCTTGGGCCAAATAACTTGTCATTTACTTATCTAAGAATAGGCTTACTACACGAAAAGGCTGGTAGTGATTCCAAGGCAAAACCATATTTTAATAAAGCTAAAAGCTCCTATAGCGGTAAAAAAATTGAAATTCCTCAATTAAAAGAACTGGTTTCAAAACTAGACGAAATGCGCAGCTAACAAGTCATTAAAGCAGGAAAATTTACAGTTGGCTGTTTTCACTGCGTTCAACATTTTAGCCAACTATAAATTTCCTCTTAATGAGGCGTTAGGCATTAAGGAGAGTTATGAGTATTATTTTCAGCGAATTGTTACCCACTTTGGGAACTGTAGCTGTTGCAACAGGGTTAGTTTCAATTCCTATT
The DNA here is from genome assembly GCF_011378745.1 of Pseudoalteromonas sp. Z1A6. Taxonomy (NCBI): domain Bacteria; kingdom Pseudomonadati; phylum Pseudomonadota; class Gammaproteobacteria; order Alteromonadales; family Pseudoalteromonadaceae; genus Pseudoalteromonas; species Pseudoalteromonas sp. Z1A6. The sequence goes on along the minus strand of NZ_WTKW01000241.1, from coordinate 1,243 downwards.
TTAGTAGACGCTGCAAAAAACAATTGGAGAAAACGCTTTAGAGAGCAAGTTAAAGCTGGAATTATAAACTCTAACTTAACTTACGAAGATATGCTTCATATTGCAGAACGTTGGTCTCAAGACAGAAAAGCCATACTTTTTAGTTTAAGAGTGCTGCATTCAGATGCTATTGCAGGAGATAATGAGAAGCTCACAGGCTCGCTTGAACTTTTAAGAAAATTAATAACTGAGCATCAAAAAAATGAACCGTATGCGGAGCTTCCTGAAAATATAGGTTTGCAGCTTGGTAACATTCAGCAAGAGTTGAAAGCAGAAAATGGTAATTCAGTAGCACAATTGGCAGCTTCGCTCAGTGTTCTTTATTCTTCTAACATACAAGATCTATCCAAACAAAAAAAATTAACCTTCTGGGGCTTTATTATTGGTGCACTAGGCTTAATAGTAGGTGTTGGAAGTTTATATACAAGCTTTGCAAGCACTTAAAATGCCTAACAAGAGACTATGGCGTCAATAGTTAATTTATAACTTTTGGCGCTTCCCATAAAACACCATCTCTTAGCATTGAATTTAAGATAACAATCATCTTTCTAATGCATGCAATAATGGCAACTTTTTTAGGTTTCCCCTGCGGCTAATAACCGCAGATATGTTGCTTTGAAAACAGGATTTGATTGCATTGCTGACAACATTGCCATATACAAAACGGTTCTTACTTGCGGTCGCCTGCCTTTTATTTTCGATGACCTTTAAATCGCCCACTTTCTTTATTCATTGGTGCACTTCCAATTAGAATCTAGGCAACGTTTTGTTTGTTCAATTAGAGTGGCTGTCTAGTTTAATTGGTCTCTAAAGTTCACTTCCCAAATATTAATGCGGTGATCCCTTATTTTTCAATGCAGTTAAGTAAATTGAAAAGTAAGGCGTGTGTGTTTTCAAGCACCTAAATAGTATTCGTATTCACTTAAGGGCCAATGTCTGATAATGGTATTATAGGGCTTTCCTTTGGCTCCTTGCTGCCAACTATCGTGGCCAAGTAGCGATGCTCTAGCCAAAAATAAATAACGTACAGATAATCCTGCTCATTCTAGAAAGAGTAAAAAAGGTACCCACACTAAATTTTTCAGTAATACCTTCCAAAACGCCAATTAAAACAATACCAAACACTTCTTTATATGCTGCGTAAAAGCACAGTAATAGATTGAACCAAAATAGGAACTCAGCTATGGTTTGTTTATCAATAAAA
>NZ_WTKW01000240.1:0-6593 GCF_011378745.1 Pseudoalteromonas sp. Z1A6 | reverse complement strand
GCAAAAGATGCAAAAGCTAAAACAGAAGGCAAATGTGGTGAAGGTAAATGCGGCGGCGATTCTAAAAAAACTAAAAAAGAAGGTAAGTGCGGCGAAGGTAAATGTGGCGGTCGTTAATATCTTATTCTAAATAAGTTATGCTAAAAGGGCCTTAAGGCCCTTTTTTGATAAGTTAGAGGTAGTTATGACACAAATCCAGAGTACAGATTTCGGGATGGTGGGCCTTGGCCTACGACGAGAAATGCTTGATGAACTGCTTGAACACGTACCTAATCAAGTAGATTTTTTGGAAGTTGCACCAGAGAACTGGTTAAAACTAGGTGGGCGCTTTAAAAAGCAATTTAGAACATTAACAGATGCAAACAATTTTGTGTGTCATGGATTATCACTGTCTATCGGTTCACCCGAACCACTGGATGTTGAATTTGTTAAGTCTTTAAAAGTTTTTTTTGAAGAGCACAATATAAAAATCTTTAGTGAGCACTTAAGTTACTGCTCTGGTACAGGCCATATGTATGACTTAATGCCTATTCCGTTTACACAAGATGCTATAGCACATGTTGTCCCTCGCATTAAACAAGTACAAGACATACTTGAGCAGCAAATTGCGATAGAAAATGTTTCCTATTATGGCGCTCCTGGACAGCAATTATCAGAGCTGGAATTTACAAATACCATTTTAGAGCAAGCAGACTGCAAGCTTTTACTGGATGTGAATAACATTTATGTGAATTCGATTAATCATGGCTATAACGCACAAGCGTTTTTAACTGGGTTACCCTCTAATCGTATTGCCTATGGGCACGTTGCAGGCCATTATAATGAGGCTGATGACTTAATAGTGGACACACATGGTGCTGATGTCATTGATCCTGTGTGGGAGCTACTGGATAAAGCATATAAAGTGCATGGCGTATTTCCAACCTTGCTTGAGCGCGATTTTAATATCCCTACAATGAATATTTTAACCAAAGAGTTAGATATAATTCATGAGCTACAAGCTAAACACATTACTTCAATGGTTTCAAAACAACGAGCTTAATAAGCCTTTATAAATATTAAAAGAGTGCCTGGTTATGAGCTTTATTGAAATACAAAACGAATTTATGGCGCATATTCGCGAGCCTAAAAAAAATAAAAAGCCCAGCGGTATCGAAGACCGACGTATGGCCATTTATCGCGACCTATTTTTTAATAACATTGAAGGTTTTATATCATCAGGTTTTCCGGTATTAAAAACCTTATATACAGACAAGCAATGGCTGGTCCTTGTACGCCAATTTTTTAGCGAATATGATTGTCATTCGCCGTACTTTTTAGATATAGCAGGGGAGTTTATTAATTACTTATCAAGTGATTATAAAATGAAAAGATACGATCCCGTGTTTATGCTAGAACTTGCACATTATGAATGGGTAGAGCTAGATGTATCGATTGCACACGAAGATGAGCAAGAGCAAAAATTACAAACAACAGCGCTTACTAGTTCTGCTTTGTATTTATCGAAAACGGCAAGAAATTTAAGTTATCAATTTCCGGTTCAAAATATTAGCAATCACTTTAAACCAAAAGAGCCATCACCTCAGCCTAATTATTTTGTTGTATATAGAGATGAAGATGATGACGTTCAATTTCTGGCTACGAATGCGATGACTGCTTTGTTACTATCAATTATTGAGGCAAGTGATGGAGCGACATTTGACGACGTTTGCCAACAGGTATTCGCTCATGCACCACAGTTTAATGCAGATCAAATTGCTCAAGGCGCATTGGTTACCCTCAATGCAATGGTTGAACGCGGTGTAATTGTGACAAAAAATCAAGATTAAGGTCTTTATTGATGATTTTACATCGTCTATTATGGCAGCCTTATTTGTCGTGCTTAATAAAAGGTTGTACCAATGTCAGATGATAAAGACTTTAAAGATCCGTTCAACGCTACTTATTTTCTTGCTTTCTTAGCTGTATTTGCAGGGATTGGTTGTTTAAATGCAATATTAGGCTGGATCACTAGCTTAACTTAAAATGCATAGCGTTTATTAAGGCTGTTGCTTACTTCAGCCTTGAACCACTTTATTTTAATTACCCCCCATAGTTAATACTTCTTTTATAGTAACGCCAAACTCGCAATTAAAGGTTAGTTAAGGTTATAATCACCTGCTTTGTAATATAAACAATTGAGCAGTTAAAATTATGACTCAAGTAACACCAGCAATTATCAAAAACAGCATAACTACAATTGCTGATTATCCAAAGCCGGGCATCATGTTTCGCGATGTAACCACTTTAATGGCAAATCCAGAAGCCTTTAAAGCAACTATTGACGCGTTTATCGCAGAATATAAAGATCAGGGTTTTACTAAAATAATTGGCACAGAATCACGTGGCTTTATTTTTGGTGCGCCGCTGTCTTACGCATTAGGCATTCCGTTTATTCCAGTTCGTAAACCAGGTAAGTTACCACGCGAAGTTATTCGTCAAGATTACTTACTTGAGTACGGTGAAGACACGCTAGAGCTGCATGTTGATGCAATTGTACCTGGCGATAAAGTATTATTAGTTGATGACTTATTAGCAACTGGCGGCACAATTGAAGCCACAGCTAAATTAGTTCATAAACTAGGTGGCGAAGCCACAGATGCTGCATTTGTTGTATCACTACCAGAACTTGGTGGCGAGCAGCGCATCAAAAAAATGGGTATTAAAATTCTAAAATTGGTTGAATTCGAAGGCGAGTAATCGATGAGTTATCAGGTTCTAGCGAGAAAATGGCGTCCTCAAACCTTTCATGAATTGGTTGGGCAGTCTCATGTTAAGCAAGCGCTTGTAAATGCGCTTACACAAAATAGACTGCATCACGCTTATTTATTCACTGGAACCCGCGGTGTAGGTAAAACCACTATTGCGCGTATTTTTGCTAAAAGCTTAAATTGCGACGAAGGTATATCTGCAAATCCGTGTGGCCAATGTAGCAGCTGTTTAGATATAGAAGCAGGGCGCTACATTGACTTACTCGAAATAGATGCGGCTTCTCGTACAAAAGTAGAAGACACCCGCGAAATACTCGATAACGTTCAATATGCACCAACACGTGGACGTTATAAAGTATACCTAATCGATGAAGTTCACATGCTTTCTAAGCACAGCTTTAATGCGCTTTTGAAAACGCTTGAAGAGCCACCAGAGCATGTGAAATTTTTATTGGCGACGACCGATCCTCAAAAACTACCAGTTACTATTTTATCTCGCTGTTTACAATTCAACCTAAATGCCTTGTCGCAAAGTGAAATTAAAACACAGCTTGAACACGTACTTACTCAAGAGCAGCTTAGCTTTGACACTGATGCACTTAGCATTATTTCAAAAGCCGCTGATGGCAGTATGCGTGATGCGCTTAGCTTAACTGACCAAGCTATTGCACAAACAAATGGTGATATTAATAATCAAGCAGTACAAACAATGCTTGGTTTAATGGATACTCATTATAGCCAAAGCTTGCTTGCAGCATTACTTGCACAAGATGGCGCTGCGCTAATGGATGAGATTGCACAGGTGGCAAGTCGTAATCCTAATTATGTTGCATTGCTTGATGATTTAATTGCACTTACGCATTTGACCCAACTAACCCAGTTAGTGCCAGAAGCGGCAGGGCTAGATGAAAAAAATGTAGATTATATTGCTCATGTTGCACAACATACGAGCCCACAACAAATTCAAATTTATTATCAGTTACTGTTAAATGGTAAAAAAGATTTACAATGGGCACCAGAGCCTCGTTTAGGTTTTGAAATGATAATGCTAAGATTATTAGCATTTAAGCCTACAGACGCTCAACAAACTGTACACACAGTAAACGAAGAGCCGGCCCCAAATAAACAAGGCCGCGCAAATGCACTGCGAGATATATTAAATAAAAATAAAACATCGCAAAACACTGTAGCTAGCCAAAGTAGTGTCCCTGTAAATAATACTAAGCCAGTTAGCAATACAGAGCAGCCTAAATCCCTTGAGATAGAGCCTTTACCAAATGTTGCCGCTCAGACATTGAATAATGATGTCGTACAAAGTAATAATGAGCCAACCCAAGTTGCAGTAGAGCAACCGGTTCAACAAAGTGAAAACGCTATTGAGCAACAGGCTTCAGCTAATGAGCAATCACAAACCAATGTTGTTTCGGATGCTCAAGCCCAGCGCCAAAGTGAAGATGAAGCTTACATGCAACATAGTGATGCTGAGCAAACGTTAGCTTCGCAGTTTGATGATATAATGAGTAGCGCTGTAGATCAGGGTTTTAAACCTGCACCTACTGCAAACTCAGAGTCTTCACCAGAGCCCTTAACAAATCACAATGCAAGTACGCCAATAGCTGAACAAGAAGCGCAGGCGCAATCTGCCATTGCTCGTATTTTACGCGACAGAAACATATCGGGTGCGGGTAGGTTATCAGGCAAGAGTACAAGTACATCTGCAAATAATGTAGCAGTGCAGCCAAGCCAAGCGCCTGCTAAAAAGCCAGAACAGCATCCAAGAATGCCTAAAGCCCAAAGTGTTCATCAAGGTAGTGCAGATACAAGTGCAAGTGAGCTTAATAGCCCTTCAGGTAATGCGTCTGGCGATATCCCTCCTTGGGCAACTGATAGCGAAGGTGAGAGTGAAAAAAAGCATGAGTTCCCAGTAACAGGGGGCCAAACTCAGGCACATAATCACTCCAACATAAAGCCAACTAGTAAGATTGATTTTAAAGCAAAGCACCAAAAAATTACTGAAAATCTTGCGCCAGAATTACTTGAGCAAATAAACCCTCAAAAAGCGCCTGAAATAGTGCCAGAGGAAGTAAGTATTCCTGCCCCTGATGATTTTCAAAGCCCAATTAGTGAAATTAGATTTGCACATCAACAAGATGAATGGGCTTATTTAATTAAACGTATGGGACTGGGTGGTCGTATGCGCCAATTTGCATTGCATTCAATATTTACCAAGCAAGGCAACAGTTTACATATAGACGTTGATGAATCACAAAAGCATTTAGATACACCGATGCTTCGCCAAAGATTAGATGCCGCATTGTCGAGTATTTATGAGCATAAGGTGTCGTTAAGTATTAATTTTGCTAAGGGAGTTATTGACTCTCCTTATCTTATTCAGCAAAAAATTGATGCAGGTCGTCATCAACAAGCAATCGATGTGATCACATCTGATGAAAACATAGTACAATTTCAGCAAGTATTTAGCGCCGAAATTGACGAAAACAGTATTCAGGCATTGTAATTACTTACAATCGCCCTTATGTTCATGTTAATTAATGTATTAAAAGAAAGAGAGAAAGTTATGTTTAAAGGTGGAATGGGCAACATGATGAAGCAAGCGCAGCAAATGCAAGATCGCATGCAAAAAGCCCAAGACGAAATCGCAACATTAGAAGTTGTTGGCGAAGCCGGTGCCGGTTTAGTTAAAGTAACCATGCTTGGTAACCACAATGTACGTCGTGTTCAGCTTGATGAAAGCCTTATGGAAGACGACAAAGACATGATTGAAGACTTACTTGCAGCAGCATGTAACGATGCTGTACGCCGTGTTGCAGAAGAAACACAAGAGCGCATGGGTAAAGTAACTGGCGGTATGCAATTACCACCAGGTATGAAAATGCCGTTTTAAGTAAATAATGCAACTTTCAGATAGTTTAAATCAGCTTATAGAAGCACTGCGCTGTCAACCGGGCATTGGTCCAAAGTCAGCGCAACGTATTGCTTTTCACTTGCTTGAGCGCGACCGAAAGGGAGGCACTCAGCTTGGTAATGCATTGACTAAAGCAATGACAGCCATAGGGCATTGTCGGTCTTGTCGTACTTTTTGCGAACAAGCTCAGTGCGATATTTGTTTAAGTACAAAACGCCAAGACAGCGGCATATTATGTGTTGTTGAATCGCCTACTGACGTGCTTGCAATTGAGCAAACGGGTCAGTACTTAGGGCTATACTTTGTTTTAATGGGTCATTTATCGCCAATTGACGGTATCGGCCCTAAAGAAATTGGCTTAGATGTTTTAGAGCAAAAACTTGCTCAAGGCGGTATTAATGAGGTTATTTTAGCGACTAACCCTACCGTTGAAGGCGACACTACTGCTCATTATATTGCTCAGCTTTGTCATAAATATAAAGTAGGTGCTTCGCGTATTGCTCACGGTATTCCTGTGGGGGGCGAGCTTGATTTAGTAGATGGTAGAACGCTTATGCATGCTTTTAGCGGCAGGCGTTTAGTTACACAAGACTAGGGCGTGTTGAACTTTGCGGGTTGAAATTTGTTCAATCTAGGGGCGGTTTAATCGCGGCGCGAGGTTTGTAACCTAGTGGGCTAAGTAAAAATCGAGCAACAAAGAGTTAATCGTCCCTAGAAAGAACCCAAAGGGCAGCGCATGTTTGGTATTTATGCTGCGTTATCGCCTATTTATGGGGAATAACCACACTACACAAGCTCTGCCTTGCCTAAAAACCAAACATACTGCTGTAAATTCAACCACGGAAGGTCAGCAGGCCCTAGCTCTAAGCCACTATTTGAAAAGATATTATAAAAGCCTACATGATTAAATTATGTAG
>NZ_WTKW01000024.1:0-21753 GCF_011378745.1 Pseudoalteromonas sp. Z1A6 | reverse complement strand
CTGAATATAAATTCGGCGGCTTTTTACGTTTATGTTTACGTTTACGTTTATATTTTTGCTTTATTAATTACCAATAATCATTGTAAGTTTAGCTATAAAATCTTTGGCTGCTTGCTCAGAATTTATTTTAAACGCAACACCGTAGTGAATAGGCTGAGCACTTTTAAAAATACGTGTAGGAAAGCGTGTCATCTCGCTGCTATGAAAGTAGCCTTGCGCACGAGTTACGCCATCAATATCACTAAAGTCATCGCTAAACACCTCAAATGCTGGGCGAATTACTATTTTACCCTTGCCGCTTTCGCTGTGGGTATAAAATGCTTCTTTAGAGTTTACTAACATGTACTCTGCAATATTTTTAATCTTAAAATTACTTCTGCACTGTAATTTAATAAGCTGTTCTGTCAGCTCGTCTGCACTATAAGCCACGTGTAATCCCTATTAGTTAATTTGCGTATTAGATTAACGCATACACACAATAAAATCTGAATTTATTTGTCTGCTTTACTGCGTTATATCACATACAAAAGCGAGTTTTTCATTGTTGTAACTCATTCTTGTTATATTTGTTTCGCAGTAGGTGCTTAAATTAAGCCATTGCGATACTTCATCACTTCCATCAAGTTTACGCTGATAAACGCGGTTTTTAATAGCATAAGCGATAGTTGCATCATCTTTCAAAATAAAATCTTGAACTTGAGCAGGTAACCTTAGTAGGTCTTCAACTTGTTTATCCTGTGGATTAAAACTCGCTAAAATATGTTGCTCGTTTTTAGTGTAACTAAATAAAAATGCAGCTGTAGAGTTGTTATAAATAAGCGTTCGGCCAATATTACTGGCAGCTATTTTCCCCTTAGCTTGTGCAACAGAAGTATATTGAAGAGTGTGAGGCTTTCCTAAAATAAACATTACTAAATCATTTTGAACACCCCATGCATGGTACCCAACAGGTTCAATCCAATCAAAAATACGACTTGGCGCATCTTCGCTTTTGAGTGGGTATTGCCACAGTTTTTGCTTACCATCTGCCTCTACAACAATCGCTGATACTGCATCACCACTTGGCATAACCGTTGGTGAATATTCGCTTACGGGAGAGTTACTGATATTAATAACTTTTTTTGATGTTAAATCGTAATAAGCAATATCGGTTTGGCTTTGCTCACCTGCAGTCACCTCATGAGTAAAGTATAAACCTGTACTTGTTAAGTGCGGTTGGTTGTTATAACTGTTTTTATCACTCACTATATTAACTTGTACCCCATAAGGCGTATTTAAATCAGCAAGCAATACTTGGCTTTTTGGCATGCTAGCCTGCGCCATAATTGGGCTAAGCGCTGCTATAGAAAATATCCCAAGTAATGGTTTAATAAGTTTCATGCTTTCTCTCGTTTTAATTTTAAGCACCTCATGATAACGTTATTTGCTGATGACGTCACTTGAGCTAAGTCAGTCAACTCTTAAGATACCCAAACGGCTTAAAATAATGTTAAGTTTAGTCTGGTTATAAAACCTGGTCCTAAAAAAGAGAATTAACATGTCAGCTAAAAATCCTATTATTGCGATTACGGGTTCGTCTGGTGCGGGTACAACCACCACAACCAATGCAATTAAACATATTTTCCGTAGCCTTAATATTGAAGCGGCTTTTATCGAAGGAGATAGCTTTCATCGTTACACTCGCCCTGAAATGGATAAAAAAGTACGTGAAGCACAACAAGAAAATAAACACATTAGTTACTTTGGCCGAGAAGCAAATGACTTTGGTGCTTTAGAAGCGTTGTTTGAAAACTATAGTGAAACAGGCCAAGGTAAGTTACGCCGATACTTACACACCTTTGATGAAGCCGTTCCATACAATCAATTACCGGGTACATTTACTCCTTGGCAAGACCTTGATAGTAATACTGATATTTTGTTTTATGAAGGGTTACACGGTGGTGTAGTTGATCAAGATGTAGACGTAGCAAAGCATGTCGATTTATTAATAGGCATGGTTCCAATTATTAACCTTGAGTGGATTCAAAAATTAATACGCGATACATCCGAACGAGGCCATTCTCGCGAAGCGGTTATGGGCTCTATTGTGCGCAGTATGGATGACTATATAAATCATATTACCCCGCAGTTTTCTCGTACCCATATTAATTTTCAACGCGTGCCTACTGTTGATACATCAAACCCATTTAGCGCAAAAGACATTCCATCGCTTGATGAAAGCTTTGTTGTTATCCGCTTTAGGGGAATTGAAGATGTTGATTTTCCTTATTATTTGCGCATGATTGAAGGCAGTTTTATGTCTCGTATTAATACGCTTGTAGTACCAGGCGGCAAAATGGGCTTGGCTATGGAGCTTGTGCTTACCCCATTAATTAAAGATATTATTTTGAAAAAGCGTGCACTGGAAAACCTAGCACCACTCGATTTACCTATTTAATATTAAGTTAGTCGTATAGCTCTTTTTTGTTAAAGCTAACTCACGTACACTGCTGATTTTGCTCAAGGTGAGATCAGCATGCCACAACAATTAAAAATTATTGTCGGTTCTAAAAATCCTGTAAAAATAAATGCCGCTAAACATATTTTTACTATGTATTTTCCAGAATGTATCATTGACTGTGAAGGTGTGAATGCTCTCTCAGGCGTGCCTGATCAACCTATTGGTGAAGACGAAACCCGAATTGGCGCTCAAAATCGAGTGAATTACTGTAAAACTCACCATCAGGCTGACTATTATGTAGCCATGGAGGGCGGTGCAGAGCAATTTAGCTATGGGCCTGCAACATTTGCTTATGTTGTTATTGATAATGCCTTAAATCAAGTTGTAGGGCGTAGCAGCAACCTTCCTCTACCCCAAGTACTTTATAATGCATTACTTAAAGGTGAAGAACTTGGCGATGTAATGGACAAAGCATTTAATACCACCAACGTTAAACAAAAAGGTGGCGCTATTGGTCTACTTACCAACAATCATGCCACGCGCGAAAGTACCTATACACAAGCACTCACTTTAGCTATGGCGCCTTTTTTACACCCTGAGCTATACGGCCAAACAAATTAATTTAGGAAGTTTAATGAAGTACAACTATGTATTGTTTGATGCAGACGAAACCTTATTTAGGTTTGATATTTTAGCGGGCATGACTCGCATGTTTAAAGCTTACAACGTAGATTTTAGCCAAGACGATTATATTCATTATCAAAAAACCAATAAGCAGCTGTGGGTTGATTATCAAAATGGCACTATTAGCGCAGATTACTTACAAGTAACACGCTTTAATGAGTGGGCTTCAAAACTTAATGTGCCAGCAAAAGAGCTAAACGATGCTTTTTTAGATTCTATGGCGCAAATTTGCGAGCCATTACCTGGTGCTATTGAGCTTTTAAATAAACTTAAGCCAAATGCTAGATTAGGTATTATTACTAACGGATTTGCCCGCTTACAAACCGTACGCCTTGAGCATACTGGCTTAAAAGATATGTTTGAATGGTTAGTTATATCTGAACTTGTAGGTATAGCAAAACCGAATAAAGCGATTTTCGAGCACACATTTGAGCTAATGGGTAACCCAGATAAAAGCGAGATACTTATGGTGGGTGATACTGCTGCAAGTGACATACTTGGCGGCAACAATGCAGGTATTGATACTTGCTGGTTACAACACCCTGGTGAGCAATTAGCCGACGGAATAAAGCCAACCTATACCGTAGCTAGTTTAAATCAGTTACAAGCTCTTTTGGAGTTATAATAAAGTATAGAGCTATTAAATTTCACGCAAAAAAATGACGCTAATTAGCGTCATTTTTTATAACTGTTTTTCGAGCTGCTCTTTTACTGCTTTTAGGCTGGAGCTAACTCAAGACCGGGTGCAGGCATCGTCACAGGCGTTTCAAATGTTGCCCACTCCCATGCTGACTCTGTAGCCATAATTTTACGAAGTAATTTATTATTTAAATCATGACCCGATTTAAATGCAGTTACTTTACCTAAAAGGTTATGGCCTGTCATAAACATGTCACCAACACAGTCTAATATCTTGTGCTTAACAAACTCGTCGCTATAACGCAAACCGTTAGGATTTAAAACTTTGAACTCATCAAGTACCACAGCACTATCCATGCTACCACCTAGCGCTAGGTTGTTTGCATGCATGTATTCAATATCTTTCATAAATCCAAAAGTACGCGCACGGCTAATTTCTTCAATAAAGCTTTGCGTTGTTATATCCAACCCAATACGTTGGCGACTTTCATTGATAGCTGGGTGGTTAAATGCAATCTCAAAGTCGATATGAAAACCATCATATGGTTCAACTTCAGCCCACTTATCACCTTCTTCAATGCGTACTTTTTCTTTAATACGGATAAAGCGTTTAGCAACGTTTTGCTCTTCAATTCCGCCTTTTTGTAACAGATATATGAATGGTAATGCACTACCATCCATAATCGGCACTTCTGAGCTATCTAATTCTACAATTAGATTATCAATTCCCATTGCAGCAACAGCTGCAATAAGATGCTCAGTAGTCGATAAGCGAACACCATCTTTGTTAATTAAACAGGTACACAACTGCGTATCACCAACGGCTTCAGGTGTTGTTTCAAAATCAACAACCGGATCAAGGTCGACACGACGAAATACAATCCCAGTATTTGCGCTCGCAGGTCGGAGAGTTATTGTGACCTTCTCACCTTTATGAAGTCCAATTCCTATGGCTTTGACTACTTCTGCAATCGTACGCTGTTTAATCATAGGTATGCTCACTTTTAAATCAGTTACAGTTATATGGCGTATTTTAACATAAATCCTTTTGCCTTTCAATATTTGTACATATTTCAAACAAAAGTATTATTAAATGTTAATCAGCCTGCTTACGTAAAAAAGCGGGGATATCAAAATAATCACCACCTTCTGATTTATCCGCTTTTTTACTGTTTTGTGCTGAAGAGCTTGATGCACTGCTTGAACTAGTTGTAGGCGCTTTTTCTTTGCTTTGCGTTTGCGCTTTAGCAGTGTTTTCTTCAGTGTTTGTATCTTGGCTTGCAAAGCTTGGTACGTACATACTGCTCGTTTGGTTTGATGTGCTTGCAACATCAGAACCTGATGCTTTTTTAAAGCCGTTATCAACGATACCAAACTGTGGACGACGATCGCCGCCTAAGCCAGTTGCAACAACCGTTACACGTAGCTCATCAGTCATTTCTGGGTCGATTACCGCACCAACAACAACCGTTGCGTTTTCTGACGCAAGTGCTTTAACGTGATTACCAACAATTTCAAATTCTTCAATCGCAATGTCCATACCTGCGGTGATATTAACTAAGATACCTTTAGCACCTGTTAAATCAACGTCTTCTAGTAGTGGGCTTGAGATAGCCGCTTCTGCTGCTTCTTGTGCACGATCAGGGCCTGACGCAGACGCCGTTCCCATCATTGCAGTACCCATTGCAGACATTACAGTTCTAACATCGGCGAAATCCACGTTAATTAAACCAGAACGTGTAATTAGCTCTGCTATACCTTGTACCGCACCAAATAATACGTCATTAGCTTTAGCGAAGGCATCTAGAAGTGTAGTCCCTTTTCCTAAAACTTTAAGCAATTTATTGTTCGGAATTGTAATAAGTGAATCTACAATTTCTGACAATTCGTTAATGCCTTGTTCAGCGGCTGCTGCACGTTTTTTACCTTCAAAATCAAAAGGACGTGTTACAACTGCAACGGTTAAAATACCGAGTTCTTTAGCAATTTTAGCAACTACCGGTGCTGCACCAGTACCTGTACCGCCGCCCATACCGGCTGCAATAAATACCATATCGGCGCCTTCAAGGCTGGCACGAATTGTATCTGCATCTTCTTCAGCCGACTTACGGCCTACTTCAGGGTTTGCGCCCGCACCCAACCCAGAGGTTATTTGCGTGCCTAGCTGAACTGTAATATCGGCAGCAGAGTTACGTAATGCTTGCGCATCCGTATTAGCGGCTATAAAACGCACGCCTTCTATTTGTTGTTTAACCATGTGCTCAACAGCGTTACCGCCACCACCGCCCACGCCGATTACTTTTATTACAGCTTCTTCGCTGTGTTGTTCCATTATATCAAACATGTTTACTCTCCGACTTGAGTCTTAAAACTCGCCTTGGAACCATTTAGTAATGCGGTTCCACCAATTATTGTTATCCTCTGCTTTCGACTTTTGTGCATTCATCGATTGCATGGTACGCCCGTATTGTAACAAACCAACAGCGGTTGCGTACGAAGGATCATCTACGTAGTCTGTCAAACCAACCATCCCGATTGGTTTGCCTATCCTTACTGGCATTTGGAAGATGTCTTCTGCCACTTCCATCGCGCCAGTCATTTTAGCAGTTCCGCCTGTAATAACGAGACCTGCCGCAATTTGGTCTTCTAAGCCTGAACGACGAATTTCTTCCATCGCAAGCTCAAATAATTCTCTAAAACGAGGCTCTACCACCTCAGATAATGTATGGCGCGACATCAGTCTTGCTGGTCGTCCGCCTACACTAGGTACTTCAATCGTGTCTTCACTACTAGCCATTTGACTACTAGCACATGCGTATTGTACTTTGAGTGACTCTGCATGTGATATAGGTGTACGAAATATTTTTGCAATATCACCAGTAACTTGGTTACCAGCCACAGGTATAACGGCAGAGTGACGAAGCGCACCATTAATATAAATGGTGATATCCATAGTACCGCCGCCAATATCAAGTACTGCAACACCAAGCTCTTTTTCGTCATCTGTTAGTACAGAATAACATGACGCTAATGCAGTAAAGATAAGTTGATCGACTTCAAGACCACAGCGCTCTACGCATTTCTCGATATTTTTTGCCATATCGTTTGAGCACGTAATAATGTGTGCACGCGCTTCCATACGAACACCACTCATGCCCAATGGGTTTTTAATGCCCTCTTGCATGTCGATACTGTATTCTTGCGGCAATGCATGCAGCATTTTACGCTCTGCCGAAATAGGCACAGAACGCGCAATATGAATTACATTTTCAATGTCTTCTTCAGTGACTTCAGTGTTATTAATTGCCACCACGCCACTTTCGTTTTGACATTGTATATGCTTGCCAGAAATACCCAAATACACAGAGCTAATACGACAATCAGCCATTAACTCGGCTTCGTCTATTGCTCGGCGAATAGACTCAGACACTAAGTTTAAATCGTTAACGCCGCCTTTATCCATACCATGAGATACTTGGCTGCCCACACCAACAATGCTGAGCTTGTTATCTGCGGTGATTTCACCTACCGTGGCAACCACTTTCGAGGTGCCAACGTCTAACCCTATTACTAGGTTTCTTTCTGCTGACTTAGTCATGCCTTACTCTTATTTTGTAATTGTTCTTCTTGCACTGGCTTAAAGCTGACTGCAAGGCCGGTATCATACCGTAAATCTATTGTATCTACTTGTGCATCTGCACGTTGTTCCATTCGTGGATAAACGTCTATAAAACGTTGTACACGCTTGGCTTTATCTTTACGTCCTAAATTTAAACGTATTCCGTTATCTAACCATAGTTGCCACGAAAAGCGCTCCGACAATGCCAAACTTGTTAACGTTAAGCCGTTAACTTTTAGCATTTCATCAAATTGCTTAAAAGCAATCCACGCTTCTTCTTCGCTGCCTTCTGGGCCGTATAACTGCGGTAAGTCATCATCTAACTTATCGCTGCTGGCTTGAAATGCTTGACCACTTTGGTTGAGCAATAAGTCGCTATTCCAATGTGCTACTACTTCATGTTCAACAACATATACTTGTATAGTATCAGGCCATTGTTTACGCACCGAAGCGGTAGCAACCCAGGGTAAGTCTTGAACTAGCTGCTGCACATGCTTAACATCAAGTTCAAAAAAACTACTTAAATCGGCTTTTTTAATCGCTTTTATAATTGCCGTTTCATCTGTGTATTTAGGCTGCCCTTGCACTGTAAGGTGCTTAATTTGAGCATCTTTGTTTTCAACTAACCAATCCGATACACCTGTCGTAATTTGCACTAAGCCAATTACAACTATCAGAAAAAAGCTCACACCAAAAATCAGAGACCAATTAAGTTTCAGTTTGATTTCCTGAGCTTTTTCTAAAAGGGGATGCATATTAAAGCGTTTGCTCTAAAATGCGAACAACTAATTGTTCAAAAGTTGCCCCATTCGCTTTTGCTGCCATTGGCACTAACGACTTTTCAGTCATGCCAGGTACTGTATTTACTTCAAGCAGGTAAAAGTTACCTTGCTCGTCTTGCATCGCATCAACACGGCCCCAACCACTTGCGCCCACTAAATCAAATGCATCTAGCGATATAGCTTGTAAGTACTTAGTATCTTGCTCTGATAAATCTGCAGGGCAATGATACTGCGTTGTATTTGATTGATACTTAGCTTGGTAATCGTAAAAACCATTTGGTGTCGTCATCTCGATGACTGGTTGTACTTCATCGCCAAGCACTGTAACTGTGAATTCACGTCCCGTGATCCACTGCTCTACAAGCACTTGATTATCAAACTTAAATGCATTAGCTAGTGCGTCTTCAAGTTCTTGTGCTGTACTTGCTTGCGCCATACCTATGCTTGAGCCTTCGTGCGATGGCTTAACCATTACCTTTTTAAACTCACCCATAATAGCTGCAGCATCAAAGCCTTTTTTAGCGTCAACTACGGTATAAGGTGCAGTGCTTAAACCCGCTGATTTAAATAAGTGCTTACAACGTACTTTATCCATAGCAAGTGCTGAACCCAGTACATTACTGCCCGTGTAAGGCAGGTTCATAAACTCAAGCGCACCTTGTACAGTTCCGTCTTCGCCACCACGACCATGCAAAGCAATAAAAACGCGCTCTACATTTAATTCTTTTAACTCCCACAAAGAACGACTTTGCGGGTCAAATGCAATTGCATCAATGCCACTATTTTGCAGCGCATTTAAAACAGCCTGACCCGATCGTAAAGACACTTCACGTTCTGCTGAGTTACCACCTAGCAGTACCGCTACTTTACCAAATTGTGTGTTTACCTGAGTCATACTTCACCTTGCTTAAGTTTTTCTATCGACATACCCGTCGCAGCTAATGTTTTAACTAACTGACCTATATTACCAGCGCCTTGGGTTAATACTAAATCATTATTTTGTAAATTTGCGGCCAAAACGCCTGCAAGCTCTGCATTTGTTGCTACATGTAGCGGCTCTTTGCCACGTTGACGAAGGCTACGGCATAAGCTTTTGCTATCTGCACCAACAATTGGATCTTCACCAGCGCTATACACATCAAGCAATAGCAACTGATCTACATCAGCAAGTACTTTTACAAAATCTTCGTATAAGTCGCGTGTACGAGAAAATCTATGAGGTTGATATACCATTACTAAACGCTTATCAGGCCAACCTTCACGTACTGCTGCAATTGTTGCTGCAACTTCTGAGGGATGATGCCCGTAATCATCAACTAACATCACATTGCCACGCTCGTTTTCAAATTCACCATAGTGTTGAAAACGACGACCAATACCTTCAAACTTCTGCAGCGCTTCTAAAATTGCATGATTCGCAATGTTTTGATCTTTTGCCACAGCAATCGCAGCGGTTGCATTAAGTGCGTTGTGTCTACCTGGCATATTCAACGTGGCAGTTAAACACTCACCTTGTTTGTTAGTTACTGTAAATGTGCATGTATTAGCTGATTGGCTAAAGTCGCTCATGCGGTAATCAGCATCCTTCGATTCACCATACGTGATAACTGGGCGACCAAAGCGCGGGATAAGTTCAGCAGCAACTTCAGAATCAATACATACAACAGCTAAACCATAAAACGGCAAGTTATGAATGAAATCTACATACGTGTCTTTCATTTTTTCAAGACTGCCGCCATAAGTATCCATGTGATCTTCTTCAATATTTGTGATCACCGATACCATTGGCTGTAAGTGTAAAAACGACGCATCGCTTTCATCAGCTTCTGCAATTAAAAAATCACTTTTGCCTACTTTTGCGTTACTACCTGCGCTATTTAACAAGCCACCAATAATAAAAGTTGGATCAAGCCCTGCTTGTCCATAAATACTCGCAATTAAGCTTGTTGTCGTTGTTTTACCATGCGTCCCCGCAATTGCTATACCGTGGCGAAAACGCATTAATTCAGCCAACATTTCTGCGCGGCGCACAACGGGGACTCTTGCGGCTTTAGCTGCAATAATTTCAGGATTTGTTTCATCAATCGCACTTGAAACAACGACTACATTGGCATCTTTCACGTTATTTTCATGATGGCCAATAAATACTTCTGCACCGGCTTTAATTAAACGATCTGTCATAGCGCTATGGGCAATGTCAGAACCTGTAATACGGTAGCCTTCAAAAGCGAGTACTTCAGCAATACCGCCCATACCTGCTCCACCAATACCAATAAAGTGAATGGTTTCTATTCGGCGCATTGCAGGACGTGTGTGTTTTTCTTGTACTGACGTTTCTTTCACTTATTTTCTCTTATTTGTTACTTGCTCACAGTGCGTTGCTACGCTTGCTGTGGCATCTAAAATGGCTTGTTTTTTTGCATTTGTAGCCATTTCAGTAATTAATGAAGGTTGGGCTAAATACGGGCTTAATAGTTCAACAATTGATTGTTTATTAAACTGCCCTTGTGGCATTAATAATGCGCCATTAGCCATCACTAAATATTGTGCGTTAGCTGTTTGATGGTCATCCACAGCATGTGGAAACGGAACAAAAACGGCCATTTTACCTGCCGCTGCAATTTCGCTAACAGTTAACGCACCAGCACGGCAAACAACAATGTCAGCCCAGCTATACGCTGCGTCCATATCATCAATAAATTCAGCTATTTTTGTATTACTGCCTGTAAAGGCATGCATTTTATAAGCGGCTTCTACGGTAGTTAAATGACCCTTACCTGTTTGATGCCATATACTTATTGGAGCTGTATTATTTAGTACTTTAAATGCTTCTGGTAATGTTTGATTAAGCACTTGTGCACCAAGCGAGCCGCCCACTACTAAAATATTGACAGGGCTTGATACATCGCGTTTGGCTATATTCATAACGCTTTGGCGAACTGGGTTACCTACTAGCTCGGCTTGACCCTGTGCAAAAGCACTTGGAAATGCAGCTAATACTCGTGTAGCCACCTTAGCTAGCAGTTTATTGCTCATACCCGCTACAGCGTTTTGCTCGTGAATAACCAGCGGGATACCTAAACTTTTTGCGGCAATTCCCGTTGGACCCGTAACATAACCGCCCATTGCAAGTACTACATCAGGACGCTGTTCTTTCAATACCTTACGCGCCTGCAATACTGCATTAATTACCATGAATGGGGCTTTAATAAGACGCTTTAATCCGTTACCACGAACACCTTTAACGTTAATAAAATCAATATCTATATTGTGCTTAGGTACAACGCTCGCTTCCATTCGATCTGGTGTGCCGATCCAGCTAACTTGCCAGCCCTGCTGTTTTAAATAATCGGCCACTGCAATACCGGGAAAAATGTGTCCGCCAGTTCCACCAGCAACTACTACTAATTTTTTACTCATCGCTTACCTCCGCGTGAGGTGGCTTGTTTGGTTGCCATTTTGGTTTCAAAATCTACGCGTAATAAAATACCCGTGGCAATCGTCATAATTAATAAGCTTGAGCCACCATAAGAAATAAACGGCAGGGTTAAACCCTTCGTCGGTAAAATACCTGCGCTCGCACCTACATTCACCATGGTTTGAAATGCAAACCAAATACCAATGGCAAATGAAAAGTAGCCTTCGTATTCCTTGCCGCACTTAAGCGCTTGTTGACCTATTAATAAGGCCCTAAATACTAAAGTAGCTAATACCGTTAAAATACTCACAACGCCTATTAAGCCAAGTTCTTCACCTATAACGGCAAAAATAAAATCGTTATGTGCTTCAGGTAAATATTGTAGCTTTTGTACACTGTTACCTAAGCCTTGGCCAAACCAACCACCTTGGCTATATGCCATTAGCGATTGCACCAATTGATAACCCTTGCCAAAAGGATCATCCCAAGGGTCTAAAAAGCCAACAACACGTGCCATACGATATGGTTCAACAATAATAAGTAATACAACCAGACCAACGCCCGTTAAAATAAGTACAAAAAACTGCCATAACTTAGCACCAGCTAAAAACAATAAACCAACCGTTGTTACAAACATAACAACCACTGTGCCTAAATCTGGCTGCAGCAGAATAAGCAGTGCATACACTGCAAATACAGCAATTGGCTTTGCAAAGCCTTTAATATTTTCTTGTACTTCTTCGCGTTTTCTTACCAAATAACCCGCAATATAACTAAAAAAGTACAACTTAGCGGCCTCAGCCACCTGAAAACCAACAGGTCCAATAGGTATCCATCGTTTAGCGCCGTTTACTTCACGCCCAATAATCAATACCGCTATTAATAGCACCATACCTAGTATTAATAGATAAGGGTTTGATCGTTTCCACCACTCCATTGGCACACAAACGCTTATCCAAAAAAGTACAAACGCCATTGCCAAAAACATGCTGTGGCGAATGGTAATATGGTACGGGTCATCAAATAACCGCTCTGCGGTAGGCATTGATGCGCTGGTCACCATGATAAAACCAACACCAATTAGCATTATTACGCAGTACAATAGCGGTACATCGTATAACTGCGCCGAAGGCTTAGGTGTTAATGCGTCTCTTATATCGGCAAAAGCAATCATAACGCCCCTGCCATTACACACTGAACAAAGTCATCACCGCGTTGCATATAGTTGTTATACATATCAATACTGGCACATGCGGGTGCTAATAAAACAATATTGCCTGTACTACTAAGTACTTTGGCCAAAGTAACGGCTTCTTCCATATTGTTAGTTAAATAACTCTTATTGGTAATCGCAGCTAAGTCACTTGCATCTTTACCAAAACAAATTAATGCTTTTACATGCTGTTCTATGTAAGGTTTAAGCGCATTTAAATCAGCGCCTTTGGCATCGCCACCAGCAATAACAATCAGATTTTCACCGTCACTAGCTAAACTATCTATTGCAGCAATGGTCGCTCCAACATTAGTTGCCTTTGAATCGTTAAAATACTTTACACCGTTAAGCTCAGCTACAAATTGGCAGCGATGAGCCAACCCATTAAATTGACCTAACGCATTTTTATATTGCTCTTTGCTTACTTCAAACGGACTTAAGAGCGCCATTACTGCAAGCGTATTTAAATAATTGTGCTTACCCACTACCGCAAGTGTATCAACAGGTAAAAAGGCATCGCCTTTAACCATAAAGTGAGTTTCGCCATTATGTTGCGCTAAATGGTAATCACCTTGTTGAGCACCAAAGCTGATTAGGGGGGTAGAACCGCGCTCAACTGGATGTGTTTGACTATCGTCTGCATTGACAACAATAAGCTCTGCGATATTATAAATACTAAGCTTTGAGTCTATATAAGCTTGGTAACTGTCGTAGCGGTCAAGATGATCTTCAGACACATTTAATACCGTTGCACTTACTGGTTTTAAACTCGTTGTGGTATCTAGCTGAAAACTCGATAACTCAAGCACATACACATCAAAATCATCATTGAGTAAATCAAGTACCGCTGTGCCAATATTCCCACCCAAAGCAACTTTATAGCCGGCTTCTTTTAACACTTCATAAGCGAGCGTAACCACGGTTGATTTACCGTTAGAGCCCGTTACTGCAACAACAGGTTTTGAATTAATACGTGCAAATAACTCAACGTCGCCAATCACTTCAACACCTGCGTTAATTGCATTTGCAACAGCTGGTATTTTTAAGCTAAGCCCAGGGCTTATAATAATCATATCGCTTGAACAAAGCTCTGCGTCATCCAAATTACCGAAGTGGGTATCTAGAGTTGGCGCGTGCTCTTTTAACCAATCAATCCCCGGCGGGGTTACTCGGCTATCAACGACCTTTGGTGTTAGGCCATGAGATAATAGAAAACGCACAATGCCCAGACCGGTTACACCGAGTCCGAGCACTGTTATTTGTTTGTTTTTTATCTCGTTTAAATACTGCATTTATCGAATCTTTAAAGTAGCTAAGCCAGCAAGCACTAGCACAACAGAAATAATCCAAAAGCGCACAATAACGCGAGGTTCTGGCCAACCTTTTAATTCATAATGATGATGAATTGGCGCCATTCTAAAAATGCGTTGTCCGCGTAATTTATACGACCCCACTTGTAATATCACCGATAGTGCTTCCATTACAAATACACCGCCCATAATAATAAGCAGTAACTCTTGGCGTACTAAAACAGCAATAATACCTAATGCGCCACCAAGTGCTAATGAGCCAACATCGCCCATAAATACTTGTGCTGGGTAAGTGTTAAACCATAAAAAGCCAAGCCCTGCGCCCACAATGGCAGTACATACAACCACAAGCTCACTCGCCAGCGGTAAATGTGGAATATGTAAGTAAGCCGAAAAGTTAATATTACCTGTTAAGTAAGCAATAATTGCCAGCGCTGAAGCCACTAAAATAATTGGCACAATCGCCAAGCCATCTAAACCATCGGTCAGATTTACCGCGTTTGATGTACCTACTATGGCAAAATACGTAAGCACGATATAAAACAAACCTAATTGCGGTAACACGTCTTTAAAAAATGGAACAACAAGTGATGTTTCAGATGCTTGTGCACTGGTAAAGTACAAAGCAGTAGCTACAACTAATGCAATTACCGACTGCCAAAAGTACTTCCACTTAGCAATTAAGCCTTTTGGATCTTTACGAATAACTTTACGGTAATCATCAACAAAGCCAACAATACCTAAAGAGCCAATTACAAACAGTGTTGCCCATACGTATTTATTTGATAAATCGGCCCAAAGTAACGTGCTGGTAAAAATAGCGGCTAAAATAAGTAAGCCACCCATAGTCGGCGTACCCGACTTAGACAAATGCGATTGCGGACCATCGTCTCGAACTGTTTGGCCTATTTGCATACGTTGCAAACCACGAATTAACTTAGGCCCTAAATAAAGAGACATAATTAACGCAGTTAAAATACCTAAAATGGCACGTAGCGTTAAATACGAAAAAACATGAAAACCACTAAAATACTGTGTTAAATACTCTGCCAGCCAAACTAACATTATGATACTCCATTGATGGCTTGTTGCTGGCCATTAACTAAATCGGTTACTAATAATTCCATGCGAGAACTGCGCGATCCTTTCACTACTATTGTTGTTTTAGTATTCACTTTATTAATACTTTCTTGAATTTTTTGCTGCATCTGTTCGCGGCTCGAAAAGTGGCGATTAGGTAGTTCAAACACATCACTTGCGTATTTACTTAATACACCTAATGTAAATAACTCATCAATACCTTGCTCAAGTGCATACTCGCCAACTTCTTGATGGTACTTACGTGCATCTTCACCTAGCTCACCCATATCTCCGAGTGCTAAAATGCGGTGACCTTGCATATCACTTAACAAGTCAATCGCAGCCTTTACCGACTTAACATTGGCATTATAGGTATCATCAACCACGGTGAGTAAATCAGACACTTCAATTAAATTAACGCGCCCTTTTACATCAGCCATTGTGGCAAGTGCATTGGCTATTTCTTCATGGGTTACGTTAAATTCACTGGTCAGTGCAGCAGCGATAAGTGCATTACTAATATTGTGCTTACCCGGAAGTGCCAAAGTAACAGGTACTTGCTTGTTTTTAGTGCAAAGCGTAAAGCTTGCACGCGCATTGGCATCAAGCGTGATGTTCTCTGCCCAAATATCTAGTTTTTCAGTTGTAGAAAAACGTTTAACATTACGCCCTTCAAGCTTATCTAACCAATATTGGCTAAATTCACTATCGCAGTTAACAATCGCAACGCCATCATCTTTAAGGCCATCAAAAATCTCACCTTTAGCTTTTGCGACGCCCATTAAACTACCAAAACCTTCTAAGTGGGCTGCTGCAACATTACATACAACGGCTACATCTGGTTTTGTCATTGCAGTGGTGTAAGCAATTTCACCTAAGTGATTTGCACCTAGTTCAATTACTGCAAAGCGATGTTGAGGCTCTAAGCGCAATAACGTAAGTGGGACGCCAATATCGTTATTAAAATTACCTTTAGTAGCTAATACATCACCGTGAACCGACAAAATTGCCGCACACATTTCTTTTACGGTGGTTTTGCCTACACTCCCTGTAATTGCAATTGTTTTAGGCGCCACCTGGGCCATAACAGCGGTGCCAATTACACCTAGTGCAATACGTGTATCGCTTACTATAAATTGTGGAATATCTACATCAACTTTGTGCTGAACAATAACGCCAATAGCGCCTTTTTGTTTAGCCTCAGCTATAAATTTATGCCCATCAAAATTTGGCCCTTTCAGTGCTAAAAACACCTCGCCATCGCACACTGTACGAGTATCAGTATTTATATTAAGCACGTGTTGATTATCACCTTGATAATCGGTTGTTAGCACATTAGCTAACCAATCAAAATCCATTGGGATCATTGTGTTATCCCTCTTACTGCTTTTTTTAGTTGTTCTTGTACATACCGGCGATCGCAAAAGTCGATTCGCTTATCGCCTATAATTTGATAATCTTCGTGGCCTTTACCTGCAATCAAAATAACGTCATCAGCTGTAGCATTTTCTATAGCAAAACGAATTGCAGTTGCTCTATCAGCCTCTAAATGTGCATTTTGAGGATGGGTTAAACCGCCTGCTACATCTGCAATAATGTCATCAGGGTTTTCTGAGCGAGGGTTATCACTGGTAATAATAACTTTATTAGCGTTTTGCTCTGCAGCTTGCGCCATCAATGCACGCTTACCTTTATCTCTGTCGCCACCGCAACCAAATACACAACTTACACCACCTGGCACATGCAGCTGTAATGCTTGTAATGCAAGTGCAAGTGCATCGGGTGTATGTGCGTAATCAACAACACACGTCGGCATGCCTGCTTGGCTAAATGCTTGCATTCGCCCAGCTACTGGCTGTAACTGCGCACAACCTGAAACTAATTGCTCAAGCGGATAACCAAGCCCTAGTAATGTAGCGATCGCGGCCGTTAAGTTATATAAATTAAATTCGCCAAACAGAGGCGATTTAATCGACATAACACCCCAACTAGTCGATAACTGCGCCGAAATACCTTCACTTGAATATTCAACATCAGAAAAATAAACGTACTGAGCATTCTTAGGGGCTAAGTTTTTGCGGCCATAACAAATTAGGTTATTAAAATCATACTTTTCAAGCCATTGCTCAGCTTGAGAATCATCTTGATTAAGCACTACAACTTGCGGCTCAAAATCACGGAAAAGCATTAGTTTCGCATCACCGTAACTTGCCATATCACCATGGTAATCTAAGTGATCGCGCGAAAGATTAGTAAACACAGCAGCTTTAAATGCGCATTTAGCAACACGTTGCTGCACTAACCCATGAGATGATACTTCCATGGCTACTAGCTTTTTATGCTGCGAATTTAAATCACTCAAAATATGCTGTAAATCAACCGCAGAAGGCGTGGTGTTAATCAGTGGAATTAAATTATCAGGGTGGCCGTAACCTAAAGTCCCTATAATAGCCGAATCAGTACTGCAAAATTGCGCCAAGTGGGCAATCATTGCTGTGGTTGTCGATTTACCGTTTGTACCTGTCACGCCAATTAAATCAAGAGCCTGACTTGGCTGGCTATAAAAGCGACTTGCTAATTCTGGAAGCTTTTTATCAAGCTCCGAAACTAAATATAGTGGCTCAAAACTTGTTTCAAATTCACATAATCTGTCAGCAATAATAGCTGTTGCGCCATTTTCAATTGCTTTATTAATAAATTGACCGCCATCAAGTGCATGGCCTTTAATAGCAACAAATACATCACCTGGCGTTACTTCACGGCTATCAAGGCGTAAATGTTTTACCAGTTGCGAGGGCGCATCTATTTCGATGTATTTTAAAATATCCTTTAAATCACGCATCGTTATCTTTACCTTGTACGTACGCAACCTCTTCCTTGTCAGGCGCTACGTTTAATATTCTTAATGCGTTAGAGATGATTTCTGCAAATGCAGGGCCAGCGGTGGCACCTCCATAGTACACATCACCACCTGGTTCATTAATCATAACTACCACGGCTAAACGAGGATTACTTGCCGGCGCTACACCTGCAAAATAACCTACATATTCATCACCATAACCACCTGCTACGGCTTTTTTAGATGTACCTGTTTTACCAGCTGCACGATACCCATCAACTTTTATGTTGCGAGCAGTACCGTCTTTTTCAAATACACTTTCCATCATGTGCACTACGGCTTCTACGTCTTTTTGTTTAAAAATACGTTCGCCTTCAGGTATATTGTCTTGCTTTAAAATAGTCAGAGGTCGGTTAACTCCACCAGCGCCTAACATGGTATAAAAGCGCGCCATTTGCGCAGTGCTTACCGAAATTGCATAACCAAATGATAAAGTGGCAATTTCAAAGTCAGACCAACGACGATTTGGATAAAACAAACCGCTGCTTTCGCCTACCATGCCTGTTCCAGTGTCACTGCCAAACCCTACTTTTTGGTATAAGCCAACGAGGTAATCTTTAGGCACTAACTGAGTAACCTTCGCAACTCCCATGTTTGAGGAGTACTTTAGTATTTCACGCAATGTTAGTTCGCCGTGATTACGGGTATCTCTCACTAAACTACCACCTAAACGCATCCACCCTGGATAGGTATCAATTGTGTCATCTGCCTTAATGGCGCCATAGTCTAGCCCAGCCAAAATGGCTAGAGGCTTAACAGTTGAGCCAGGTTCAAACAAATCGGTAATTGCACGATTACGACGTTTATGAGGGGCTGCATCGCTTAAATTATTTGGATTAAATGAAGGACTGTTTACCATTGCCAGTACTTCACCGGTTTTAACATCAACTACCATAGCCGATCCCGATGTGGCTTTATAAGTCAGTACAGCTGATTTTACGGCCTTGTACGCAATGGCTTGAATTCGTTGATCAATACTTAATTCTATACTTTCTGGCTCTACACGTTCACGTTCGTCAAGTACTTCTACCTCACGCCCTTGTGCGTCTTTACGAATGGTACGGCGGCCTTCCTCGCCCGTTAAAGCGTTTTCGTATAGCTTTTCAATACCTTCAATGCCTTTGCCATCGATATTGGTAAAGCCAATTACATGCGCGGTAACTTCACCTGCAGGGTAGTAGCGTTTAGATTCATCTAGTAAATGGATACCAGGGAGGCGTAAATCACCAATATAATTTGCTACAGCAGGAGTAACTTGGCGCTTTAAATACACAAAGCGACGCGAAGGATCGTTTAAAAGTCGAGAATTAATCTTTTTAGGATCAATACGCAGCACATCTGCAAGCTCGCGCCAACGTAAATCGTTTTTATAATAAAGTGCAGTACGCTTATCAAGCTCAACAGTGTTTTCAGTTAAAGATAAGTGATCTTCGCCGCTTTTGCGGGCTTGTTTGATTACTTTAGATACAAGCGATTTATGTAATGCTTTAGGATCAGCATACACACTTACCACAGGCACACTTACCGCTAATTCTTTACCATTGCGGTCAAAAATCATTCCGCGTTGCACATGCAGTTTTTCAACACGTACCGTACGTTTATCACTTTCTGAACGTGCTTTATCAGGTTCTATCACTTGTAAATAAGCAGCGCGAGATACGAGTGTTACAAACACCATAAACACAACTGTACACACCAGCATAAAGCGCCATGTGATTAAATTAGTGACTGGTTTTTTGCCTCTATTTCTCATTGTACTATTATTACCTGCTCATCTTGACTCGTAGGTCGTTTCATTTTTAATTGTGATATAGCAACTTCTTCAATGCGTGCATGTTGCGAATAAAATTCTTCTTCAACAAGTAAGTAGCGCCACTCTAAATCGAGTTCATCACGTTCTTGTAATAATTGATCTTGCTTTATAAGTTGCCCACGAGCTAAATGTGTTGTTTGCACAACAGCTAAACTAGAAGCGAATATCACAACCAACAAGGCCGAGGTTAGCTTGTTAGCACCTAGGCCTTTTAATATTTCAAAGAATAAATTGGGTTGACGATAGCTCGCTTTTTTACTCATCCCAACCTCTGTGCAATCCTAAGTACAGAACTACGAGAACGTGGATTACGTTCTACTTCAACAGTACTTGGCTTAATAGCCTTACCCACTGCTTTTAACGTCAGGTTTTTATTTATTTGTGCATCAGTTAAAGGCAGACCTCTGGGTAACACTTCTCCCCTACTCTGTTTTCTAATAAACTGTTTTACAATACGATCCTCTAGTGAGTGAAACGAAATCACCACTAAACGTCCGCCTGGCTTTAGCACTTTAACTGCAGACTGTAGCGCTGTTTGAATCTCTTCAAGCTCGCTATTGATATAAATACGAATCGCCTGAAAAGTACGTGTTGCAGGGTGCTTAAACTTATCTTTTACAGGTACTGCTTCATCAACAAGGTCAGCAAGTTGCTTGGTTGTTGTGATTGGCGTGTGCTCACGAACTTCGAGTACTTTGTGTGCAATGCGTTTACCAAACTTTTCTTCGCCCAGTTTTTTAATTACGTGGGTAATATCATCTAACTCGGCTTCTGCTAACCACTGTGCAGCACTGCGACCTGTTGTTGGGTCCATACGCATATCAAGTGGCCCATCTTTCATAAAACTAAAACCACGCGCAGCGTCATCCAGTTGTGGCGACGAGACACCAATGTCTAATAAAATGCCATCCACTTTACCAATTAGATCGTTCTGCTCTGCTACTTCGTATAAATTTGAAAAACGAGTATGTGCAATCGCAAAACGTGGATCATCAGCAAATTTTTCGGCTGATTGTATCGCTTGTGGATCTTGGTCAATTGCTTGCAGGCGACCTTCATCACCTAGGCGTGCTAAAATTTGTCCAGAGTGGCCGCCACGTCCAAACGTACCATCCATGTATATACCGTCTGGCTTAATTGCGAGGGCATCGATGGTTTCGTCCATTAATACGGATACGTGTTCAAATTGCGCTGTCATTAGCTATTATTTGCCTTTTTTTGTGCTGTTAGAGTGTAAAATTATCTAAATCTTGGTTAGGTTCAAAATCGCCAAGCCTTTCAAGCTCAGTATCTTGCTGCATTTGCTCGTGCCAACGCGCCTCATCCCAAATTTCAAATTTATTCATCAAACCAACTAGCATGATTTTTTTGCCAAGTGATGCATGAGCCCTCAGTGACGGCGCAAGCAAAATTCGACCATTTTTATCAAGTTGATATTCAGTAGCATTCCCGAGCAACATACGCTGCATTCGACGGGCTCGTGGGTTCATATTGGAGATTTTAGCTAAACGGCTTTCTATTTCTAGCCACTCAGCCAGCGGATACAACCATAAACACGGCTCATTTAATGCGACGGTACAAATAACCGTTCCCTGATCTTCAGACAATAGAGATTCTCGGTACTTAGTCGGTACCGCAAAACGCCCCTTATCATCCAAACTCAGTGAACTCGCGCCACGAAACATAAAAAACCTACTTTAAAATTGTTTTATTCAACTTTTGTTTATTTTTATCCAGAGTGATCCACTAAAAACCACTTTTTACCACAGTGCTCCAGTTTAGGGCTTGACAAGCCATTTTGTCAAGTAAGCTGACCAGCTTTAGTAAGTCCCAAAGCTAGAAAAAATAAGGGCTCA
>NZ_WTKW01000239.1:0-6595 GCF_011378745.1 Pseudoalteromonas sp. Z1A6 | reverse complement strand
TTTATATTAAGTATTTATATTTATTACTTTTTAAATTATTGATCGCTATTTTTATCGTCAAGGCCATCAATAGTAACGCCTTGTAAAAAGCCCGCACCTTGCTGCTCGTTATTGCGCAGTTTAATCATTAAACGTAAATCATTTGGCGAATCAGCATGATGCAGTGCATCAGCGTAATTAATTCGCTGCTGTCTATACAGCTCAAATAATGCTTGGTCAAAGGTTTGCATGCCCATTTCTTTCGATTTAGCCATTGCCTCTTTAATACCACCAATATCACCGTTTTTAATCAGTTCAGCAACCATTGGTGAGTTAAGCAATATTTCAATAGCTGCAACACGGCTTTCACCATCAGCAGTCGGTACTAATTGCTGGGCCACAATTGCACGTAAGTTAAGTGCTAAATCGTACTTAAGCTTATCGTGTTTTTCTTTTGGAACTAAATGCATAATACGGTCAATCGCTTGGTTAGCATTATTAGCATGCAGTGTTGCAACACACAGGTGCCCAGTTTCGGCAAAGCTTAGTGCGTATTCCATAGTTTCTTGAGAGCGAATTTCACCAATCAAAATTACATCGGGAGCTTGGCGTAATGAGCTTTTAAGTGCTGACTCAAAGCTTTCGGTATCAAGCCCTACTTCGCGTTGAGTAATAATACTTTTGCGATGCTCATGAACAAATTCAATCGGATCTTCAATAGTCAGTATATGACCACGTTGATGTCGGTTACGGTAACCAATAAGTGCGGCTAGCGAGGTTGATTTACCCGTGCCAGTACCACCGACGAACAAAACAAGGCCACGCTTAGACATAATTACATCGGTAAGAATAGAAGGAAGACCTAGCTCACTCACATCAGGTATTTGCGTAACAATGCGGCGAATAACCATACCTGCTTTATCGCGTTGCCAAAAAGCAGAAATACGAAAACGCCCTTCGTCGGTGGCAATCGCAAAGTTACATTCTTTCGTTGTATGAAACTCTGCTTTTTGCTTTTCGCTCATTGCAGATTCTACTAACTCAAGCGATTGCTCATCAGTAAGCCTATCGTCACTTAGGGCTGTTAGCTCACCGTTTATTTTTGCGCTTACAGGTAGCTGACTCGATACAAATAAGTCAGAACCTTTTTTCTCAATCATGATGAGTAAAAAGTCGTTTAAAGATAAAGTCATAATAGTTTCTTACCCGCCAAATTGTGTTTTGTCTTGTGCTTTTTCTTTCGCTGCCGCATTTGTAACAATGCCGTGATTAACTAAATTAGTTAAACATTGATCCATTGTTTGCATGCCCACAGACGCACCGGTTTGAATAGACGAGTACATTTGTGCAATTTTGTCTTCACGAATTAAGTTACGAATAGCAGGTACTGCAATCATAATTTCGTGTGCTGCAACTCGCCCGCCACCAATCTTTTTAAGCAGTGTTTGCGAAATAACAGCACGCAAAGATTCAGATAACATTGAACGTACCATTGATTTTTCTTCACCTGGGAATACATCGATAATACGGTCAATGGTTTTTGGTGCAGATGTTGTATGCAACGTGCCAAACACTAAGTGACCCGTTTCAGCAGCGGTCATTGCAAGACGAATTGTTTCTAAATCACGTAACTCACCGACCAATATTACATCTGGATCTTCACGCAATGCACTACGTAGCGCGTTTGAAAAGCTATGAGTATCGCGATGTACCTCACGTTGATTAATAAGGCTTAATTTATTATCGTGAACAAACTCGATTGGATCTTCTATTGTTAGAATATGGTGATGTTTATTTTGATTTATATAATCGACCATAGCGGCAAGTGTTGTCGATTTACCAGAGCCCGTTGGGCCCGTCACTAACACGAGTCCACGTGGGGTATCGGAGATTGTTTTAAAAATATCTGGCGCACCTAAATCATCAAGCGTTAACACTTCACTTGGTATGGTACGAAATACCGCAGCAGGCCCGCGATTAGAGTTAAACGCATTCACACGAAAACGTGCTAAATTAGGCACTTCAAACGAAAAATCCACTTCGAGATTTTGTTCATAGTCCTTGCGTTGATTATCGTTCATAATATCGTAAACCAGACTGTTTACGTCTTTGTCTGCAAGGGCTGGTATATTAATGCGGCGAACATCACCGTCTACGCGTATCATAGGTGAAACACCCGACGATAAATGTAAATCGGATGCTTTGTGTTGCACACTAAACGCTAATAATTCGGTAATATCCATTTATGACTCCACAACTAACTGATAAATATATGGTTACAATAGCAGAACGACTCACATCCGCCTACGCTAGAATTGCAGACGCGGCAAAAATTGCACAACGAAACACTAACGAAGTCACTCTACTGGCAGTGTCTAAAACTAAACCAAGCGAAGATGTTATTGCAGCTTATGAGCATGGTCAGCGCGAATTTGGTGAATCTTATGTTCAAGAGGCTATAGATAAAATAGCTCAACTACAGTCATATAGCGACATCATTTGGCATTTCATTGGCCCTATTCAATCTAATAAAAGTGCTTTAGTGGCTGCCAACTTTGATTGGGTGCAAAGTGTTGATCGCATAAAAATAGCGAAACGATTAGATTCCCAGCGCCCAGACGATAAACAGCCTCTTAATATACTTATTCAAGTAAATATAAGTAATGAAGAAGCGAAGTCGGGTTGCCACCGCGATGAAATAGATGAACTTGCCGATTTTATTAACCAATGTGAGCACTTAACACTTCGAGGTTTAATGGCGATTCCCGCTAAAAGCGACAAACTGGATACGCAAATTCAATCTTTTGAGCAATTACAAACTTGCTTTGATAAACTAAAGACCCAATATCCTCAAGTAGATACTTTGTCGATGGGTATGAGTAACGATGTTGAAGCTGCCATTAGTGCAGGCTCAACCATGGTAAGGATCGGCACAGACATTTTTGGAACACGAACTTAAAAGGTGATAACAGATTTATGTCAGATAAAAAAATCGCATTTATAGGCACAGGTAATATGAGCTACGCCATTATTGGTGGCATGGTAAAAAACGGTTTTAACGCAAGTAACATTATTGCGACTAACCGCAACCAAGAAAAGCTTGAAAAGGTAGCCTTTGATTTCAAGGTGCAAACCACCAGTGACAATAACGAAGCCCTGCGCGATGCTGATGTAATTGTTTTGTCTGTTAAACCACAAATGATGGGCGATTTATGTAAATCGTTTCAAGAGTCGGGCGTAGATTTTAGCGATAAACTGTTTATTTCTGTTGCTGCTGGCTTAACTGTAAAACGTTTACGTGAAATGCTAGGTCAAGACGTTAAAATGGTACGTTGTATGCCAAATACACCGTCTTTATTAGGCCGTGGTGTATCAGGTTTATATGGCGCGGGCGAAACACAAAGCGAACACGAGTTTGTACAACAAGTTTTTGAATGCACGGGCATTGTTGTATGGGTCGAAAAAGAATCACAAATTAACGATATTATTGCTGTGACTGGCTCATCGCCGGCTTACTTTTTCTTATTTATGGAAGCCATAGAAGAAAAAGCTAAAGCGCTGGGCTTTAATGATGAAGACGCTCGTCGTTTAGTACAGCAAACAGCCCTTGGCGCCGCCGAAATGGCACTTAGCCAGCCTGATATTACTATTTCGCAACTACGTTCAAACGTAACATCTAAAGGCGGTACTACTCACGCAGCTGTTGAGCACTTAAAAGATGAAGGCTTAACTAAAACCGTTGGCGATGCAATGGATGCGTGTATTGCGCGTGCAGAGCAAATGGAAAAAGAACTTTAAAACCACTTTTTTATTGAAGGTTACACTATGAATGCCATGCAATTTTTAATCAGTACCCTGTTTGATTTGTTTTTAATGGTGGTATTACTGCGCTTTTGGCTGCAGTGGGCAAAAGCCGACTTTTATAATCCAATGAGCCAGTTTGTGGTTAAAGCCACTTCGTTTGCGGTAAAACCACTGCGTAAAATCATTCCGGGATTTGGCGGACTTGATTTAGCATCTCTGTTGCTGGCATTTATAGTGGCTGTAGCCAAAATTAGTACTTTAATGCTTGTTATATATAATGCGTGGGCAATACAGCCTGTAATTATACAAGCACTTATAACGGTACTAAAAGAAGGCCTTAACTTAGTTTTTTGGGTACTTATTATTCGCGCTATTTTAAGCTGGGTTAGCCAAGGTTATAACCCTATAGAAGCGGTTTTCCATCAGCTTACTGAACCAATGCTAAAACCAATTCGTAAAATATTGCCATCAATGGGTGGCTTAGATTTATCAGTTTTAGTACTTATTATTGGTATTCAGTTTTTGCAAATGCTGCTTATGGATTTTTTAGTCTAATATGGATTTTTTAATTAGAGGCCCAAAGGCCTCTTTTTTATATGTTTTGAGGAATACATAATGAACCGTTTAATTAAGTTTTGTTTTATTGCTTGTTTAGCATTTGTATTTAACGCGCAAAGCGAAGAAATGCAAGGCGCACAATATAAAGAGCTTGGCCCTTGGCAAGTGCATTACATCGCCTTTCCTTCTACTTTTATTCAGCCAAAAATAGCAAAAGCGTATGGCCTTGAGCGAAGCGGATACAAAGGCATTGTGAATATTTCTATTTTAAAAAATGATGCCGAAAACACAGCCCAAACAGCAAAGCTGACTGGCACAGCTAAAAACCTACTTGGCAACAAACAAACGCTTACTTTTAAAGAAGTAAAAGAAGGTGATTCAATTTATTACCTTGCCCAAGTTGATTATACCAACGAAGAGATTTTACGCTTTGAGATTGAAATACAACAAAGTAATCAATTTCAAAAATTACAGTTTCAGCAAAAATTTTACGTAGATTAATAACATGACCAAAACTTTAGTACTTGCTACAGGTAACCCTGGCAAAGTAAATGAGCTAGCTAACATGCTAAGCCCTCTGAATATTAATGTAGTTCCACAGAGCGATTTTAACGTAGGTGAAGTTGCCGAAACCGGCACTACCTTTGTTGAAAATGCCATTATTAAAGCGCGTCATGCCGCTAAAATTACTGGCATGCCTGCTATTGCCGATGACTCAGGTTTAGAAGTTGATGGCCTAAATGGCGCACCCGGTGTTTACTCTGCCCGTTTTGCAGGCCCAGGTGCCAGCGATCAAGATAACATTGATAAGTTACTCGTAGACTTGGGTAATAACCCTATCCGTAGTGCTCGTTTTTGGTGTGTACTGGTATTAATGCGCCACGCAGATGACCCTACCCCCCTTATTTGCAGTGCAAGCTGGGAAGGCGAAATTACGCTCACTCAAAATGGCAACGGTGGCTTTGGTTACGACCCTGTATTTTTTGTACCAGAGAAAAATTGTACCAGTGCTGAGCTTACAAAAGAGCAAAAAAATGCAGTGAGTCATCGCGGCCAAGCACTACAAAAACTATTGCTAGAGCTACAGCAAAAAGGCGGCCTGTGAACCTTCCACCACTGAGCTTATATGTGCACGTACCTTGGTGCGTGCAAAAATGCCCGTACTGCGATTTTAATAGCCACGGGCAAAAAGGTGAAATACCTGAAGCTGAATATGTTCAGCATTTAATTGATGATTTAAAAGCAGATTTGCACTTAGTGCAAGGACGTAAAATTCACAGTATCTTTATTGGTGGCGGTACTCCGAGCTTATTAACTGGTGCGGCTTATACTCGTTTATTAAATGAAGTCGACAACCTAATTGGTCTTGAAGAACACTGCGAAATTACCCTTGAAGCCAACCCAGGCACAGTAGAAACAGGTCGCTTTAAAGATTACGTAAAAGCAGGCATTAACCGTATTTCTATCGGTGTGCAAAGCATGCAAAACGACAAGCTAAAAGCACTGGGGCGGATTCATGGCAGTGACGAGGCTAATTATGCTGCGCAGCAAGCTAAAGAAGCCGGTTTAAATAGCTTTAACCTTGATTTAATGCACGGCTTACCAGGGCAAACACTTGACGATGCACTGAGCGATTTAAAGCAAATAATAGCGCTCGATCCTCCTCATATATCGTGGTATCAACTAACTATTGAACCCAATACTCAATTTGCTTCAAAACCACCTACCTTGCCACAAGATGAAACACTGTGGGACATACAAGAACAAGGGGTCGAGTTACTCGCGCAAGCAGGTTACATACAATACGAAATATCAGGCTATGCAAAACCGGGCTATCAGTGCCAACATAACTTGAATTATTGGCGTTTTGGCGATTATCTCGGTATTGGCTGCGGCGCGCATGGTAAGGTTACTGATGCAAATACAGGGCTTATTACGCGTACTGAAAAGGTTAAACACCCACGCGGCTATATGGATTTAATCAAACCGTATATGTACAAAAGCTGGCATGTAGAGCAAGACGATTTAGCGTTTGAATTTTTTATGAATCGCTTTCGCCTTGTTGAGCCTTGCCCAATTAATGATTTTAATAAACTAACAACACTGCCACTGCAAAGTCAGCAAAGCGCATTAAACCAAGCAATTAATAAAGGTTTATTGACTCAAACAGACAGCCATTGGCAGGTAAGCTTAAAAGGTCATCGCTTTTTAAATGACCTGCTAGAATTATTTGTGTAGCGCCCAGCGCTACACA
>NZ_WTKW01000238.1:0-6604 GCF_011378745.1 Pseudoalteromonas sp. Z1A6 | reverse complement strand
TTTATCACTACTCTAAAAGCGCAGCGCCTCTTAACCTCTTTGTGAATTAATTAACTAAATATTTTAAAAGCCCTTAAAACAAAAAAGCGGTGTTAATTTTAACACCGCTTAATGCGAACTATTTATAGCTATGTGCTTTTATAATCAGATTTACAACATCGGTTTTATAACATCAAACACAGCTTCTATGTGGTCGTCTCTGTCGTTTAGTGCCGCTATGTAACGGTATTTTTTGCCGCCTGCGTTTTCGAATATTTCTCGGTTTTCACCTTCTAGCTCTTCAAGTGTTTCTAGGCAGTCGGCGCTAAAAGCAGGGCTGATGATGGCTACATCGGTAATACCCTCATCAGGCAGAGCTTCAAGCGTTGCGTCGGTGTAAGGCTTTAACCACTCGGCTTTACCAAATCGACTTTGAAAAGTACTAATTACTTTGTCTTTATCAAGGCCTAGTTTTTCGACAACTAAACGCGTGGTTTGTAAACATAGGCAATGGTACGGATCGCCTCGCTCTAAAAATAGTTTAGGCATACCGTGATACGAAAAAACAATTTTTTGTGGCATACCATTCGCTTCTAAATCCTCACTAATACTATTAGCAAGTGACTCAATATAACGGGTGTTTTTATGATAGCCATTAATAAAGTGCAGCTCTGGCACCCAGCGCCATTTACGCAGTACGCTCGATACAGCATCGAACGTTGAACCCGTGGTTGGGCTAGAATATTGCGGGTACATTGGCAATATAATAATACGCGTTAAGCCTTTATCACGAAGCTCCTCAAGGCCTGCCTCTATTGAAGGATTGCCATAGCGCATAGCCATTACTACTTCGGTATTGGTATAGCCTTGCTCTTTTAATAAGGTATTTAGCTTTACGCTTTGTTGGCGAGTGATGTGAGTAAGCGGTGAGCCATTTTCGGTCCATATACTTTCGTATAATTTAGCCGAACGCTTAGGGCGCACACGCAAAATAATGCCATGTAAAA
Organism: Pseudoalteromonas sp. Z1A6; assembly: GCF_011378745.1. Classification (NCBI taxonomy): domain Bacteria; kingdom Pseudomonadati; phylum Pseudomonadota; class Gammaproteobacteria; order Alteromonadales; family Pseudoalteromonadaceae; genus Pseudoalteromonas; species Pseudoalteromonas sp. Z1A6. Next base: position 5,618 of record NZ_WTKW01000238.1, on the reverse strand, counting down.
TTATCATCCATACTAGGCGTGGTATTTCTACAATGCGTGGATCTGATAAAAACTCACGTAAGTATATACGAAGCGCAGCAGCTGTTGGTGCATCAGGGCTACCTAGGTTAGTAAGCAGTATTCCCGTTTTTTGGTTAAAACGCCCATCATGGGGGTTGTCAGTAACCGCAGAAAATCGCGACACAGAGTGCTCCTTCAAGCAAATTCAATAATATATTTTATGCACATTGTAACGAAAAAAACTGCCGTTTAGATCAATCATTTAGCAGTTTTAACCATAATTCTAAATGGGGCTGGTTTTTTAGATTCTAGTTGCTGCAGTTTTTCTATTGATTTGCGGCTAAATACATGACCTTTAGGCAACAACATTATACCCGAATGGCTGTGCAGAGCATGGCCGAGTATCATTTGCTCTTTGAGTTCATGAGCATTACAAATTAGTACTGATCCTGCTGAACTTTTTTGTTCGTGTAGTTTTGCATGGCTTGCTTCAAGCGCACGAACTATTTTAGGGTGGTAAAACGAACCACTATAAAGTTTTACACTTTCGAGTGCATCCTCATGGCACTGCTTTTCATCGCTTGCATTGCTCTGCTCAAACGCGTCCCAGTAATCGCGCGCTAACCCTAATACCATAGCCCCTATCGGTATATCGTTTCCAGCAAGGCCTTTGGGCATTCCATTTCCGTTAAAACGTTCAAACTGGTAATAAATAGCATCCGATAAGTCGTGTAAATGTATTGCTGGCATTAGCATTAATTGTGCAGTACTTGGATGAGTATAAAAGGTTTTGCGTTGTTGCTCATTTAACCGATTTAGCGGTTTTTTATAAAGTTCAGGGTCCATAGCAAGCAAACCTATTTGTGCTAAATAACCCGCCATTGGGGCAAGATCGATGCTTTTTTGCGACAGGTTTAAGTAAAGCGCTATTTGTGTACAGGTATTTGCAATATTTTGTGCTTTGTTGCCATCAAGGTAAGGATTTGCATTAACAAAATTATATAGCAGCTCAACGGTCGATTTGTGCTCTTGTTTTTCCCGCTCGTTGGCGTCTTCAAGCTTTTTTAAAACTTGTTTGATTTGTAAGGTACGTTTTTCTACTCGTTGCTCTAACGTGTTGTTTAGCTCAAGTAGTTCTTGGTTTTGCGCCTTAACTTGTGTTTCTAATTTTTTGTTTTGCTTTTTTAGCGCAAATTTTTCTAGGCTATCTTTAATGCTTCGAAGTAATAAGTCATTTTGCCATGGTTTTTGAATATAACCATTTATTTGCCCTTGGTTAACAGCCGCTAGGGTTGTTTGTATATCGGCGTAACCGGTTAATAAAATGCGTTGAGTGTCGGGTGCCAGCGCACGCGCTTTTTCTAAAAACTCGGCACCGTTCATTACTGGCATCCGCATGTCGCTAATAATTAAACCAAATTCATGATTTTTAAAAAGTGTTAGTGCGTTTTGCGGATTATCGCAAACAATAACCGTTAAGCCATTTACTTCAAGTAGTCGTGTTAACGTACGTAGTACTATTTCGTCATCATCAATACAAAGTACATCAATCTGATTCATTGGTGTGTTTGGTGTTGCTTGAGTCATTGCGCCGCCTTTAAATTACTTCTGGCTAAATAATAGCTTAAAAAAACATCCGTGACCTGTTTATGCTTACCTTTTATATAGAGTAGGAGTCACCTAATGTGGTTATTATCTATAAGTAGATAAATGCTCACACTAAAGTTGCAAATTTGCATGTAGACGACTAAACGTTAAGTATAAAGTTATCTATATGGATGAAAGGAATGAATGGATCAGATGGTAATTTTGAACGTGCTTTTTTAAACGAACAAAAGCTGCGCTTGGCCGCAGAACAATTACTCAAAGATAAAAGCACCGTTTTAGTTGCCATAAATAATGAATTACAAAAAAAAGTAGCCGATTTAGAACACCAGCAAATGCTGTTTGTGCAAACCGAAAAAATGGCAACCTTAGGAACGCTTTGTGCAGGCGTAGCCCATGAAATAAATACCCCGCTTGCCTATGCAATGAGTAATATAGAAAGCTTACAAAATTCTACTCCTTTGCTTATCACGTTGCTAAAGCTTAACGAGCAATATTTAAACAATGAAATTAAAGAGAGCCGTTTTAAACACGAAATCGACATACTCAACTTACAGTATCCGTATGCGTGGCTTTATAACAATTTGCAGGGACAAGTTAACGACAGCGTTGAAGGACTCAAACGAATAAAACAAATTGTGCATGACTTATTAAACTTTGCCCACCCCTCCTCCTCGCAAGATAAGCAACTAACCGATGTAACAACGGGTGCTAATAATGCTTTAAGGTTATTAAGTAACAAACTCAAACTATGCGAGATAAAAACGCGGTTTGAACCACTACCACTTATTTGGTGCAATTTATCATCAATTAATCAAATTTTTGTAAATCTCTTAATGAATGCTTGGCAAGCATGCGAGCTTGATTTAGAAAAAGGCTGCATTATTGAGGTCAATATTTTTGAACTAAACACAAATATCTGTATTGAGGTAAAAGATAATGGCTGTGGAATGAGTGAAGACACAATAGCGCATATGTTTGACCCTTTTTATACAACAAAAGAAGTTGGAGAAGGTACCGGTATGGGTATGACACTTGTATACGCTATGGTGAGCGATCATGGCGGAAAAATAGAAGTTAACAGCACATTAGGGACAGGTACGACCATCCGCTGCCTATTACCTTTAAAAGCGTAAACTAACGAACAAAACCACAATGTAAATAAAAAGTTAATAGATCTTTTTTTGAAGTTTAATGCCCTTGCAGCATGTATTTTAATCGATTAAAGGTGGTTTTTTCTTATCTTGAAATTTATTTGCATACTTAGACCAAATATTTAGTTTTTTTCATTTCTTTTTGTTTGCATATGTTGCTAGGATGTTTGCAACAGGTTATGAGCACCATAACCACACACATATTATAAGAACACAAAAAAACAGGGTCGTCACTATGCCAACATACCGTTTAAACACACTTGCTGTAGCCGTTGCTTTCGCGTTTAGCGCACCAAGCATTGTTAACGCAGAAGAAGCACCAGTGCAAGCTGCTAAAAACATTGAGCAAATATCTGTATTAGGATCGCGTGTATCTAACCGTACTTCTACTGAGTCTTCTTCTCCTATTGATTTAATTGACGCAGATGATTTAACCAAAGGTGGCTTTACCGAGCTTGGCCAAAGCCTGCAAGCGACAGCGCCTTCATTTAACTTTTCGCGTACACAAGTATCTGACGGTTCTGATTTATTTAGACCCGCCACACTTCGTGGCTTACAGCCAGATCAAACTCTTGTATTAGTAAATGGTAAACGTCGCCATAACCAATCAATTTTTGGCCTTAACGGTACGGTTGGCGCAGGCGCTGCGGGTACCGATATGAATGCCATTCCGCTAACGGCCCTTAAAGGCGTTGAAGTATTACGCGATGGCGCAGCGGCGCAATATGGCTCTGATGCTATTGCAGGCGTAATTAACTTATCTCTTAATAACTCAACCGGTATTACAACGGGTTTTGTACAATACGGCGGCACAAGTGAAGGTGACGGCGACACTATTTCAGCAGGTTTAAACCGTGGTTTTGAATTAGGCAACGAAGGCGGCTTTATTAACCTATCGCTTGAGTACCGTGATGCCGATGGCACTAACCGCGCCGAGCGTGATACGGGGGGGTCGCTTAATGTTGAACCAGGTACGTTAAGTGAAGATGTACGCTGGGGCCAAGGTAACTCAGAAAGTGAATTTACATCGTTATTTTACAACATGGCATTACCAATGGGCGACGGCGAGCTTTACTCGTATGGTGGCTACTCAGAGCGCACGGCGCTGGGTAATGGTTTTTACCGTAACTTTAACGAAGCGTCTAAAAACGTAACTCAAGTATATAGCGATGGTTTTTTACCGCGCATATATAACGAAGCACAAGATATTTCAGTCGCGCTTGGTTTTAAAGGCGATATAAACACAGATTGGAATTACGATGTATCGGCTGTTTATGGTGAAAATCAATACGACTTTACATCACGCAATACATTAAACGCTTCTTACGCGGCTGAGTATTTATTTAACAACCCAAGTGCAAGCGATGCCGATATTGCAGCAAATTCAGGCCCTAGTGGCGGTTACTCAGGTGGTTTTAGATTTGATCAAACAACGGTTAACCTTGATGTAAACGGTATTGTAGATATTGGCCGTGGTGAACCTTTATATGTAACAGTAGGCGCTGAATACCGTAAAGAAAACTACGAAATAGTACCTGGCGATGAAGCATCATACGCCTGTGGACTAGCAAATATGGATACCTCGTACCCATCAGTAAACGATCCAGACCAATTTGCACAGTGTGGTTTTCAAGCTTATAACGGCCTGCGCCCAGAAGCGGCTAACGACAGCGACCGTAACAGCTACGCAGTTTATGTAGACGTAGAAACTATGATCACCGATGCATGGAACGTCAGTGGTGCGCTACGTTATGAAGATTTCTCAGATGCTGGGGATGATTTAATTGGTAAATTAGCAACACGTTATGAATTTTCAGATGACTTTGCAGTACGTGGTGCGGTATCTACTGGTTTTAGAGCACCATCACTTCAACAAAGTGGTTATACAGCCTTTACAACTAACTTAGGCTCAGACGGCACATTAACGCAGTCGTTCACTGCAAACACCGGTACAGCTTTCCCAAGTGCGTTAGGCGTAGATAGCTTAGAGCTTGAAACTTCAACAAACTACAGTGCAGGTTTTGTTTACGATGTAACAAGCGAGCTTTCGTTAACGGTTGATTTTTACCGTGTAGAAATTGAAGACCGTATTACGCTTGGCAGCTTACTTACCGCTGACGACGTATCGTTTAGCTCAGAAGCAGTTGCAGCGCTACAAGCAACTGGAGCTGTGCAAGCTAACTACTTCTCAAACTCGGTTGATTCTACTACGCAAGGTGTTGATATTATTGCATCGTACCGTACTGAAGTTGAAGGCGGTAATTTAGGAGTAACCTTTGCAGGTAACCTAAACGATACTAAAATTGACGGCGTAAATGCTGAAGACGGTATTCCTGAAGCGGTTGCTTTTGATGATTTACAACGTAGCTTTTTTACCGACGGACAACCTAGTGAACGTGCAACGCTTACGTTTGACTACGAACGCGATGCCTACACATCAACCATTCGCTTTAACTACTTTGGCGAAACAGATGTAAAATACTTTGGTAATGACCATATTTCATTACCAGGTGAGCTTTCGCCAACAGGATCGTTTAAACCAACAAGTACGGTTGAGTCTGCTGTGTTAGTTGATTTAAATGTTAGCTACCAAATTAACGACATGTTTGCGCTTTCAGTGGGTGCCGATAACGTATTTGACGAAACACCAGACGAATTAGGTGATGACGAAGTACTTAACTTTATCACCAACGGCGCATTTAAATACCCAGTACGTGCATTACCTTACGGCTTTGACGGCAGAACGTACTATGCAAAAGTAAGCTTTAGTTTTTAATTTATAAAGCAAACTAAAGTAATATTAAGCGCAGTTATTAACTGCGCTTTTTTTATACTTTTTTATTATTAAAAAAGTACCTA
>NZ_WTKW01000237.1:0-6672 GCF_011378745.1 Pseudoalteromonas sp. Z1A6 | reverse complement strand
CAATTTAATTCGTTAAATTGATCAAAGATTTATGCAGGTTGGTATAATTTAATAACTAGGTTATTCAGGCAAATAAAAAGGCAGCTTACGCTGCCTTTTTTTATTTTGCTTTGCTTGTGCCCACTTCTACGCGGGTTTTAAGCTTTTGACCTGGTCGAAAAGTCACCACGCGACGTGCCGAAATAGGAATATCTTCGCCTGTTTTCGGGTTGCGGCCTGGTCTTTCTTTTTTGTCTCGAAGATCAAAGTTACCAAATCCAGAGAGCTTAACCTGCTCGCCTTTTTCTAGCGCTGAGCGGATTTCTTCAAAAAACGCTTCAACTAAATCTTTGGCATCTTTTTTATTGATCCCGAGCTTTTCAAATAGGTGTTCAGCTATGTCGGCTTTAGTAAGCGCCATATCTAGTCCCTCAACGATGCATTAAACTGTTCGGCCAATTCGGCCACCACGTTATCAACTACTAGATTGATATCTTTCTCTTCGAGTGTTCTATCAACCGCTTGCAGTGTTAGAGCAATCGCCAAACTCTTATAATTTGGCTCAATACCTTTGCCCTTATACACATCGAATAAGTTTAGGTCAACCAATTGATTTCCGCCAACTTTTTCGATCACGCTTAAAATGTCGCCAGATTTAACGCTGTCTGCCACTAAAATCGCGATGTCGCGGCGATTTGAAGGGAATTTAGACACCCCTTCTGCTTGCGGTAAATTTCTTTTTTCTATTGCTGACATTTCAATTTCAAAAACAAAAGTTGCGTTGTTGATATCTAACGACTTTTGAGCTTGAGGATGTAAAGCACCAAAAAAACCAACCTTTTTGCCATCAACATATATTACAGCTGATTGACCAGGGTGAAGTCCATCTGACTGCTCGGCTTTAATTTCAAAGCGAGTAACGTCATTAGTAATTGCAAGTAAGGCTTCAACATCACCTTTTAGGTCGTAAAAATCAACGTTACGTTTTTCTTCAACCCAATGTTCACCATTTACAAGACCCGTAATAACGCCGCCAATAACCGGTACTTGGTAAACACCATTTTCTGCACTTTCGTCGCTTATAAATTTAAGACCATGTTCGAATAAACGAATGCGAGGCTGTTGGCGATTTTGGTTATACGCTACAGACGCTAATAAACCCGGCATTAAACTTACACGCATCGCTGACATTTCAATTGAAATAGGGTGCGGTAATACCATTGCTTTACACTCTGGGTGTAAAATAGCTTGTGCTTTAGGGTCTACAAAGCTGTATGTAATTGCTTCTTGGTAACCACGAGTCACTAACGTATTACGGAACTTGCTAAGTGCAATAGTTGCTTCGTTATGTGTCGTCATTTTAAGTTTTGCAGTTGGTGCAACATTTGGAATGCTGTTGTAACCGTAAACACGTGCTACTTCTTCAATTAAATCTTCTTCGATGCGAATATCAAAACGGTAGCTTGGTACGTCCGCACTCCAGCTTTCATTTTCTACTTTAACATCAAGACCTAAACGCGTAAGAATATCTGTTACTTTAGCATCTTCAATATGATGACCAATAACACGGTCTAAACGTGCACGACGAAGACGTACTTCAGTCACTTTTGGTAGTTTGTCAGCCGCAACAGCTTCAACTACAGGGCCTGCTTGACCACCTACAATCTCAAGAAGAAGTGCTGTTGCACGTTCCATTGCATCATATTGTAGAGCAAAATCAACACCGCGTTCATAACGGTGTGAAGCATCAGTGTGTAAACCGTAGCTACGTGCTTGCCCTGCAATTGCTACAGGATTAAAAAATGCGCTTTCAAGTAATATATCAAATGTTTTATCTGTAACACCTGATTGCTCACCACCAAAAATACCTGCAATTGCAAGTGCTTTGTTATGATCGGCTATCACAAGTGTTGTGTCGTTTAATTTAGCGGTGTTACCGTCTAATAAAACAAGTTCTTCACCTGCGTTTGCACTACGTACTTTAATACCACCTTCAATCGCATTTAAATCAAACGCGTGCATTGGGTGACCAAGTTCAAGTAATACATAGTTAGTAACATCAACTACTGGGTCGATTGAACGTACGCCACTGCGACGTAGCTTTTCAACCATCCAAAGCGGTGTTTCTGCATCAAGGTTAATGCCCTTTATCACACGACCAAGGTAACGAGGACATGCATCTTCATTAACTAGCTCAATTGATACTTTGTCATCAATTGTTGGAGTAACAGCTGGAATATCTAATACGTTTACGTCAATACTATTTAAAACGCCTACTTCGCGTGCTAGACCTTTTATACCTAAGCAGTCACCACGGTTTGGTGTTAAATCAACATCTATAATATTATCATCAAGACCTAGGTAATCACGTAAATCAGTGCCTACTGGTGCATCGCTTGGCAATTCCATAATGCCGTCGCCTTCTTCGCTAATACCTAGCTCAACAAAAGCACATAGCATTCCGTTTGAAGGTTGGCCGCGTAGTTTGGCTTTTTTAATTTTAAAGTCACCAGGCAGTACAGCGCCCACAGTTGCAACAGCAACTTTAATACCTAAACGACAATTTGGTGCACCACACACGATATCAAGTAGCTCATCGCCACCTACGTTAATTTTGGTAACACGCAGTTTATCTGCATCAGGGTGTTGTCCACATTCAACAACTTCACCTACAACTACGCCATTAAATTTGGCAGCAGCAGGCTCAACGCCATCAACTTCTAGACCAGCCATTGAAAGCTGTTCCGAAAGAGCTTGCGTATCAATAGCAGGATTAACCCACTCTCTTAACCACTTTTCACTAAATTTCATTTTATTGTTTCACTCTTAACGGAACTGGTTCAGGAATTTTAAGTCATTTTCGAAAAATGCACGCAAATCGTTTACGCCATAGCGCAACATAGTTAAACGCTCTACACCCATACCAAAAGCAAAGCCGGTGTATTTTTCTGGGTCAATGCCCACAGACTTAAGTACATTTGGATGTACCATGCCGCAGCCTAGTACTTCTAACCACTTACCGTCTTTACCCATAACATCTACTTCAGCCGAAGGTTCTGTAAATGGGAAGAATGAAGGACGGAAACGAATTTCCATATCTTCTTCAAAAAAGTTACGTAAAAAATCATGCAAAATACCTTTTAGCTCAGTAAAGCTAACATCGGTATCAACCATTAAACCTTCAACCTGATGGAACATAGGTGTATGTGTTTGGTCGTAATCGTTACGGTATACGCGTCCAGGTGAAATAATGCGCAGTGGCGGCTGCTCAGTTTCCATAGTACGAATTTGCACGCCACTTGTTTGTGTACGTAGTACTAATTTAGGATTGAAATAAAAGGTATCATGATCAGCACGTGCTGGATGGTGCTCTGGAATATTTAGCGCATCAAAGTTATGAAAATCGTCTTCGATTTCTGGACCAGATTTAACTTCAAAACCTAACTCACCGAAAAAGCTTTCTATGCGCTCAATAGTGCGCGTAACTGGGTGTAAACCGCTAGTAGGCATAACACGCCCTGGTAGAGTTACATCTATAGTTTCAGCAGCTAGTTTTTCTTCAAGTGCTTTACTTGCTAGCAACTCACGCTTTTCGTTGATAGCAGCTTGTACATCTTGTTTAGCTTGGTTTATAACTTGGCCTGCTTCTTTACGTTCTTCAGGTGCTATTTTACCTAACGTTTTAAGTAAGCTAGTGATTTCGCCTTTTTTACCAAGGTAATTAACCCTGATATCTTCTAACTGCGCTATTTCACTGGCACTGGCTACCGCCTCAAGTGCTTGCGCTAATATGTTTTCTAAGTTCATTCGATACCTGATCTTTCACAGAAGGTGATTGCTTAAGAGCGTGTTGGCCTTTCAAGATTGCTTTACAACAGTGTGGTTGGTTATTAAATAAGGTTAAGCATTGGACTGTAGTTTCCTACATAAATGATGCAATAACGCTAAATAAAGACCAAACACATGCAGTTTGAAGTGTTTATCTCGGAGGCTACGTTCTTTGTTGTTCGGGTTTCGCATATAAATACTACGCTAAAGCCCTCACGACGCGATTAAAGCACTCTTAAGTTAAACAAATTCCAATCAGGAAAGGTAAACACGCTCTGATAATAGCTTATGATAACTGAAAGAAGGGTCTAGATTCTAGACCTACTACAGCTTTAACGTTGATTTTATAAAAGGAATAGTTAATTTTCGCTGTGCTGCCATAGATGCATGATCTAATTTGTCGAGTACATCTAATAAAGCACGCATATCACGGCTTAAACGGGTTAGTAAAAAGCGTGCACACTCATCACTTAATTCAAGGCCGCGCATATGAGCGCGCTTAACAAGTGCTTGTGCTTTATCGTCGTCACTCATAGAACGAATTTGAAAGGTTGTTCCCCACGTTAAGCGAGACTCTAAGTCAGGCAGCGAGATATTAAGCATGCTAGGAAGTAAATCGGCAGTTACTACTAACATTTTTCCGGGTTCGTTAAACCGGTTAAAAAAGTTGAATAGTGCTTTTTCCCATGCATCATTGCCTGCAACTAGATGCACGTCATCAATACATAGAACATCAAGCGCTTCTAAACCGTCTAATACCATAGGTCCAAAGTCAATTACTTCGCGCATAGACAGCAGCATATTAGATAAGCCACGCTCTTGTGCTTTAATGCAGGTTGCATACAAAAGGTGAGACTTACCCGAATCACCTAACCCACATAAATAAGTATACTGAAACTTTTTAGCTAACTTCGAAAAGCTATCTTTTAAATGGTTAACCTCTAACGAATCTTCCCCACCAAAGTACGATGCAAATGTTTCGTCATCCGGCAAGGTAACCGGTAATGCCATTTGCATCGGCTCAGAAGTTAGCATTATGGCGTTATCCATTGATACTCTAAGCTATTTTTATCAACAACATGATAAAAAGCGCGTGGATCCTCATAATCTTTAAATGAGGAGTCTAACCCTAACCCTTTTTTAAGATCGCTTAGGTTACCAGTGTGGTTTAGTTTAAATTCTACAAATTCTGGTGTTTTACGAACAATTTTAACTTGCGTAACAACGCTTAAGTTCAATAATCTTTGTTTTGCTAATTCAACATCAACAAAACTTTGCGTGCCTTTTAATGTTAGCGTGGCCGCGGCTTGTTCATAATAAGCATTTGGATCAATAGCGTACTCGCTTGCAAGGCCTCGAGCTAAGGTATCAATCATTTGACTCACTATTTGCTGCTTATCGCCCGTTAATCTATTTGAATCAAATTGATCATCATTAGTAAAACGCCAATCTAAAATCCAATTTTCGCTATCCGCTTCTTTATACATTCTTGCTGTAATACTTCGCTCAGCACTGTATCGTCTAGAGGCCTCTTCTACTGGTTCTGAAAAGTTACCCCATACCTCAGGAATACCTACTAAACGTCTATCTTGTAAATCAAGTAATGGCACAACGACAGGCAGACCACGGCGTCCTGCTTTGTCATAAATTAACTGCTCTAATTGCGGGTAACTTTCTTGTGTTACTAATTCTCTGCGCCAATTGTCTTCAATACCTAACCATATTGCGACTAATGGGCGTTGTACTCCCCATAAAGGTAAGTTTAACTCTTTGATTAGCGCGTTGATCTTTCGAGCTTCAAATTTAACAACGAGTTTCAATTGTCCATTTGCTCTCTCGTCATATTCAAACTTAAGCATATAATCAGAAATATCTTTAGTACGTTGCTGCGCTAATTTATTTTGATCCGCAGTTTCATCACCACTTACTTTCACTAAAACATTGAGCAAAGCTTTACGACTCGCAGCTAATCGAGTGTCTCGTGTTTTGTCATCCACTTTTAAAATATCTTGATATAGATCAGCTACTTCAACTGCCGACACAGAAAAACAAAATAAAATGGATATGGCGCTAATTAATAATCTATACACAGGCTGTTAGTTCTTGGTTTTAAACTGATTTGATCCTAAATCAAAGACAGTAACAAAGCAAAATTAAATTTGTTATCTAAGGAAATGAGAGTAATTAGCTTTTATAGAAAGTAAAAAAGATTAAATATGAATTAAGATAGTTAAATAAGTAGTACGCTATTCACCTACGTTTAACCTTACTACACTTTTCAAAAACGAGAACCTTTCGGGTTTAGTTTCATCATGAAGGTATTTAATGCAATTACTCGATGATGTTATGGCATTGATTGTTCGTTATTGGTTCACATTTTACTTTCTGCAGACGTAAAGAGCCCGAACTTTTAGATGTTGGCTCTCTACAATTTGAAGCTTGTATAATGTCATAGTGCCCACAGCGGTGGAGAGTCATAGTGAAAATGCTGCGCATTCATTGCTGAGCGGAGATTTTTCATGATTTTAGCGTCGGGAGTCGCTGCGCTCGCCCGACCTACGTGATAGGTGTTGATGTAGTGTGTGTTAATTGTGCGCATTTCACTTTTCTGCAGACGTAAAAAAGCCCGAACCGTTAGATCCGGGCTTTCTACAATGTGAAGCTTGTGTAATGTCATAGTGCCCACAGCGGTGGAGAGTCACGTAGTAAATGCTACTGTATTGGCCGACTAAGATATTGAGGGATTTTGTTGTGATTCTAGCGTCGGGAGTCGCTATGCTCGCCCGCCCTACGTGATGGGTGTTGATGTGAGTGTGTTTTAATTGCGCGCATTTCACTTTTCTACAGACGTAAAAAAGCCCGAAT
>NZ_WTKW01000236.1:0-6684 GCF_011378745.1 Pseudoalteromonas sp. Z1A6 | reverse complement strand
GCCTGCTAATCTGAGCGCCATTATCTGGACACTTCTCCCTTCGACTTTTTTTAGTCTTTATTATTTTTATTATTATCAGTCCGTATTGTTATTATTTTTACGTTCCTTGTTACATTCCATTTTGTTTTTATTATTAAACTTCCATGAGTTTTTTATTATTTTCGGTCATCCTGACACTTTTTTATTATTTCCTTTAGTAGCACTAATCTTATGCTATGTAGTCATGCCGCGTTACTTTCCTTGATAGTTATTTCCGTTTTGTTATTGTTGTTTTGCGACAGTGGTTAATTTACTCGTTAATGATTTTGTTACAACTGGTTTATATAACTTTTATTATCTTTATTACATTGAGATATAAAAATAAACATAAATTACAATAAGTTAATCAATAATCAAAAATAAAAAGAAGACTTTTCTTACAACCAGACATGGTCAATGTCTTACATTAAAACGGACGATATCGTTAATTTTTGACACAAAAAAAGCAGCCTAGGCTGCTTTTTTTAACACATTGTAGTTTATTTATTATTAACTGCTAAATAAATACGACTTTAGTGTAAGCCACCTAAATACTGAGAAAGTACTTCGATGTCTTTATCTGTTAATTTTTTTGCAATATCGCCCATCATGCCATTTAAGTCATTATGACGAGTACCATCACGGAATTTTTCAAGTTGAGCCTTGATATATCCTGGATGCTGAAAAGAAATTTTTGGAAACTTAGCAAGTGACGAGCCATTACCACGTGGGCCATGACATGCTGCACATGATGGAATTCCACGTTCTGCATCGCCTGCTTTAAAAAGCATCTCGCCAACTTCAACAACATCTTTAGGTGTAGCACCTTCAGTCATGTTCATTGAAGAAAAATAAGCAGCTAGATCTTTCATGTCTTGCTCGCTAAGTGGCATAGCCATAGCGCTCATTACTGGATCCATACGCCCTTCTTTGCCGCCTGACGTCATACCTAATTTTAAATCCTGAAGTTGCTTAAGGATATAATCTGGATGTTGACCTGCAATTTTAGGGTAAATATTAACCGGCGCATTACCGTCTGGGCCGTGACAAGCCGCACACGTTGCTGATTTTTCTTTACCTGCGTTTACATCGCCATCAAATGCTGTTGCGTTGCTTGCTGACAACGCACCAAGCAATATTGTTAAAGATAGTGCTATTTTTTTCATGGTGAATTCTCTGTTTCCGACCCTGTATCATCTACAATCGTGATGTTGTAATACATATATTCTACACGATAATAAATTCTCTGGCACGTTTTCTACACATATTAAGCTTATAATTTACAGGGTTTTGACTTAGATTAAGCTTTAACATGTTTTAAATGTACCATAGGTGCTGTTTTTAGGTGGTTAAATACGCTTTTTAATACATCCTTTATAGTATAAAATACGCGCCCTGAGTGAATTTGGTTTACTCAACGTTATTTATTTAAGTTTTAGGAGAGCCTGTGCTCAAATCTCGTATCAAATATAATACTGCGTCTTTCGTAACAAGCGCTCCCGACATTACTAAATTACCTGCTGATACGGGAATTGAAGTTGCGTTTGCCGGTCGCTCCAACGCAGGTAAGTCGAGTGCATTAAATGCATTAACCGATCAGAAGCTAGCACGTACAAGTAAAACACCTGGACGTACTCAGCTAATCAATACATTCGATTTAGCTGATGTTGACGATATGCGCCTTATCGATTTACCAGGCTATGGTTTTGCTAAAGTACCAATCGAAATGAAAAAGAAATGGCAAAAATCGCTAGGGGAATATCTGCAAAAGCGTCAAAGCCTAAAAGGTATTGTTATTTTAATGGATATTCGTCATCCATTAAAAGATTTAGACCGCGATTTAATTAATTGGGCTATTGGTAGTGAAATTCCAGTATTGGCACTATTAACTAAAGCCGATAAATTAAAGCAAGGCCCTCGTAAATCACAAGTACTGCAAGTTCGTCGTGAATTAAGCACGCTTGATGGGGATATTACAGTTCATGCATTTTCATCATTAAAAGGCACGGGTTTACCAGAAGTAGCTAAAAAACTAGATGAATGGTTTTTAGGTCCTGTTATTGCTGTACCACCTACCGATGAAACAATCACAGACGAAACTAACCCAGAGGCTTAAACGCTGGCGTTACGATAAATAAAACTGCTTTCCTGCAGATTTAATAAAATAGCCGAGTTTATCAGACTCGGCTTTTTCAGCCCACTGATAATATACGCTTCGCGCAACACGCGCACTACAGCCATAAGGTAGCTTTAGATAAGGTACTTTTGACCCTTTATAGTCTTTTATAACTAAAGGCTGCTGAGCGCTCACCAACCAGTGCCTAGCTAAATTATCAATACAACACAACACCTGCCCTTGCACTGTATTTTCAAAACGCCAATCAACAATAATAAACGGCGCATCATCAACCGTTATTGTTATTTTTTCGACAGGTGTTTTTAAATAAAATTGCTCACCTTCTTTACATAGAACAGAAGCAAACAGCTTCACCATGGCTGGGCGTGTTATTTCGCTGCCATCGTAAAACCATTTCCCCTTATGATTAATGACAATTGGCAGTTCACCACAATGATTAGGCTGCCAACTATCAAAAGGTTTGCTTGGCTCGCTTAATTGCTTGCTAAGCTCACTTAAAGAAATCACTGTTTTTTAAGTGTAATTGCAAATGTAACAGGCACTGCTGTTGCAATTGAAGGTAAGCCCGCTAGCTCTTGCAGCTTTTTAACGCCTTCGGTTACACCAAAATCATCACTATTAATAATAATAGGTGTTAATGATGATACCGTTAAATCACCACTTTGCGTGCTGTTAACGAGTACATCAATTGCCAATGGCTTTTTATTACCGTGAAAATCAAGCTCAGCTTTAATACCCTTTAATACATATTGACCAGGCTTTTTAATATTGCTCAGTTCTTTAGTTAAATTTGCAGTTAAAACAGCATTTGGAAATTTAGCCGCTTCGAATAAAAATGTCGTTAAACGCTCATTACGAATAGGAATTAGAGTTTCAGCTGATGTTAAATCAACATTAACGCTAAACTCGCCTTTATCAGAAAGCATACCTTCAAGGTTAGTAAAATGGTGTGCTTCAGCAATCGAATCTTTTTTAATTGAAACAAAGCTTAGTTGGCTTTTATCATTCACTAGCTGCCAATTGGCCTGAGCAACATTAGAAATAACTAAACTTGATAAAGAAAAACCTGCAATAGCTAATGCTTTAAACATAACGCACTCCTTAGTAATAAAATGAAAAGAATAAAAATAATATCACTTCGATGGTATCACCTGCGATGTACCCAAACCACCTCGAAATGACGAATGAATAATACAATTGGTATAGCGCAATAAAGAATTAATTAGATAGGATTTTCAGGCGTAAAACAAAAAACGGCCCACCAAACAAGTTGGTAGGCCGGTATAGCAAACTGGGGAGAAGCTATCAATTTGTTGCACCCTTTCAGATGCATCATCAACAGGATGTCCTACAGGATAGGACAGGCGGGACTTTAACAAAAGCACGCATTAAAATACAATCATATTCCTGTAAAACAGCTCGAATTGACGAACATATAACTATTTAATACAAATAGTTGCTTAAATTAACCTTATTTTAACTAAAGCTTGCATATACCTGATTGAATCGCTGTTATTCGCCATTTTTATTAAACATAAAAAAAGCGCCAAAAGGCGCTTTAATTAAAATGCTCAAATTGCATTAATGAGCTTGTTCCCAGTTGTCACCTTCATCAGCTTCAACTATAAGTGGTACATCTAGCGCAGCAGCTTGCGACATCAGTTCACAGATGTGTTTTGTGTACTGTGGTGCGCAGTCTGTTTTGATTTCAAATACTAATTCATCGTGCACTTGCATAAGCAGCTTAATTGTATTTGGCGCTTGTTCGTGTACCCAGCGGTTAACGCTCAACATTGCCTTTTTAATAATATCGGCGGCAGTACCTTGCATTGGTGCGTTTATAGCAGCACGTTCGGCTCCTTTTCTACGCGCCCCATTACGTGCGTTTATTTCTGGTAAATGTAGGCGACGACCAAATATTGTTTCAACGTAGCCATTTTCAGCTGCTTTTTCGCGTGTTGTTTCCATGTACTCTAATACACCTGGAAAACGCTCAAAGTATTTATCTATGTAATGCTGCGCTTCGTGGCGTGGCACATCTAGTTGACGTGCTAAACCAAATGCCGACATACCGTAAATTAAGCCAAAGTTTACTGCTTTCGCCTTACGGCGCATATCGGTAGTTACATCATCAAGCTCTACACCAAATACTTCAGCGGCAGTTGCACTATGTACATCTAAGCCGTTAGCAAATGCATTTAATAGACCTTTGTCTTGTGAAAGATGCGCCATAATACGTAGCTCAATTTGACTATAATCGGCAGCAACAATTTTATAACCATCTGCGGCTATAAACGCTTCACGAATACGACGTCCTTCTTCTGAACGAATAGGAATATTTTGTAAATTAGGATCAGTTGAACTCAAGCGCCCCGTAGCTGTAATTGCCTGATGATAAGACGTATGTACACGCTGGGTTTTCTCATTCACCATTAATGGTAATTTATCGGTATACGTTGATTTAAGCTTTGATAAACCACGATGCTCTATAATTACTTTAGGTAGCGGATAATCATGAGCAAGTTCTTGCAGTACTTCTTCTGCGGTAGAAGGTGCACCTTTAGGCGTTTTTTTAATAATAGGCAGCCCAAGCTTTTCAAACAACAGTACTTGTAGCTGTTTTGGAGAACTTAAGTTAAATGGTTCGCCTGCTATTTCAAACGCTTCTTTTTCAAGCTCAATTAAACGCTCACCTAAACGTTGACTATGCGCTCCAAGCATATTGCTATCTATCGCAACACCGGTGCGTTCAATATCAGAAATCACACTAATAAGTGGCATTTCTATATCTTCAAATACCGATTTTAGCTTTTCATCAGCTGCTATTTTTGGCCAAAGCACTTCGTGTAAACGCAAAGTAATATCGGCATCTTCTGCGGCGTAAGGCGCTGCTTTTTCAAGTTCAATTTGGTTAAAGGTAAGTTGCTTTTTACCTTTGCCAGCAATATCTTCAAAGCTAATATTTTTATGACCTAGGTATTTAAGTGCTAGCGAGTCCATATCGTGACGCGTGCCTACACTATTAAATACATACGACTCAAGCATAGTGTCAAACTTAATACCATTTAATGCAAAGCCTGCATTCGCTAATACGCTTTTGTCATATTTAAGGTTTTGCCCTACTTTAGCTTTGTTTTCATCTGCCAAAATTGGACCTAGCTTTTGCATTACAAATTCAAGGCTTAATTGCTCAGGCGCACCTGGGTAGTCATGCGCTACCGGTAAATACACAGCTTCACCCGCTTTTACGGCAAAGCTCATACCCACCAATTGCGCTTTCATGTAATCAAGGCTGGTTGTTTCAGTATCAAATGCAAATAACTCAGCACTATTTAATTGCTCTATTAGCGTATCAAATTGCACTTGCGTTAAAATAGTTTCGTAATGAGCATCTTCTACTTTTGGTAATTCAGTGGCTTCGGTAGGTACAGCTAAATGTGTTTCAGCATCTTTAGGATTATCAAGTAATTCAGCTAACCAACGACGGAATTCGCACTCACCATATAATGCAATTAATTCGTCTTTGTTAGGCTCTTGAAGTTTGAATGTATCAAGATCAGATTCAACTTCAACATCACACTTAATTGTCGCAAGTTCGTAGCTTAAAGGCAGATGATCAAGAGCAATTGCTAACTTTTCGCCTATTTTACCTTTAATCTCACTGGCGTGATCCATTACACCTTGAAGAGAACCATATTTTTCTAACCATTTAACTGCCGTTTTAGGACCACAGCCTTCAACACCCGGAATATTATCGACCTTATCACCCATTAATGCTAAGTAATCAATAATAAGTTCAGGGCCTACACCAAACTTTTCAACCACGGTAACGGGATCTGAAATACTGTCAGTCATCGTGTTTATTAGCGTAACGTGTTCATTAACAAGCTGTGCCATGTCTTTATCGCCAGTAGAGACGAGTACATGTCGTTTTTGCTCTGATGCTATACGTGCAAATGTACCAATAACATCATCAGCTTCAACGCCTTCAATACTAATTAGCGGAAAGCCCATCGCTTTAATAATACTGTGTATCGGTGCTATTTGAGTGCGTAAGTCATCCGGCATAGGCGGACGATTTGCCTTATACTCGCTATACATATCGTTACGGAACGTTTTACCTTTAGCATCAAATATAACCACCATATGTGATGGATCGTATTGTCTGATCAAGCTTTTAAGCATATTGATCACGCCATAAATAGCGCCCGTAGCTTCACCTTTAGAATTAGTTAAATGCGGCGGAGAATGATAAGCACGAAATAAATATGACGAGCCATCAACTAAAATAAGTGGGTTTTCGGGGATCTGAGCCATGGTGAATTTGGATCCTAAATGCAAAAAATTAAGGTAATTATAAGCATGCCATAAGGTAGTAAATAAAACGACAGTGAATTACTGCTTATCGTGTTATTAAAACTATAGCAAGCTGTGGATAAGTGTGTAGATAACAGCCACGAGCTATTCTTCCAAAGCATTATAAAATGCTTAGAAAATACTTTAACTGTATGTTTTAATTTAAAAAAGAT
>NZ_WTKW01000235.1:0-6694 GCF_011378745.1 Pseudoalteromonas sp. Z1A6 | reverse complement strand
GAAGTGAGCTCTATAAAGCGAAGCGTAAGCCATTTAGGCTTACGCTTCGCTAAACAAAGAGTATTAACCTTTGCTTGCATATGCGTCGTTATGAACGCCTGCAGCACGACCTGATGGATCAGCATTGTTTTGGAACGATGCGTCCCATGCAAGTGCTTCAGGAGTCGAACACGCTACTGATTTACCATGAGGTACACATTTAGCTGATGCATCACCAGGGAAATGCGATTCAAAAATAGTACGGTAGTAGTAAGCTTCTTTTGAATCTGACGTATTAATAGGGTATTTAAATTTCGCATTTTCAAGCTCTTGATCGCTCACTTGCTCATTTACAAACTCTTTTAAGGTATCAATCCAGCTGTAGCCTACACCGTCTGAAAATTGCTCTTTTTGACGCCATAGCACTTCATCAGGTAAGTAACCTTCAAAGCCTTCACGTAAAATGTGTTTTTCAATTTTGCCATCTTTACACATTTTAGCTTCAGGGTTGATACGCATAGCAACATCAACAAATTCTTTATCAAGAAACGGTACACGTGCTTCTACGCCCCATGCCGCCATTGATTTATTAGCACGTAAACAGTCAAACATATGCAGTTTTGATACTTTACGGTTTAGCTCTTCATGAAACTCTTGTGCGTTAGGGGCTTTATGGAAGTATAAGTAACCACCAAATAGCTCATCAGCACCTTCGCCAGATAACACCATTTTAATGCCCATTGCTTTAATCTGGCGAGCCATTAGGTACATAGGTGTAGAGGCACGAATAGTTGTTACGTCATAGGTTTCTATGTGGTAAATCACTTCACGTAATGCATCAATACCTTCTTGAATGGTAAAAATGATAGGGTGGTGAATAGTACCAATCATGTCAGCTACTTTTTGTGCAGCCGCTAAATCAGGCGAGCCTTCAAGGCCTACTGAAAAAGAATGCAGCTTAGGCCACCATGCGTCGCTTTCGTCGTTATCTTCAATACGTTTTGCAGCAAAGCGCTGGGTAATAGCAGAGATAACCGATGAGTCTAAACCACCAGACAGTAATACACCGTAAGGCACGTCACACATTAATTGGCGTTTAACGGCGGCTTCTAATGCATCTTTAACGTCTTGCGCTTCTGCGCTGTTATCTTTAACTGCATCAAATGTTTCCCAATCACGTTTGTAATAAGGCGTCATTTTGCCATCTTTGCTATACAGGTAATGCCCTGGAGGAAATTCTTCAATATGCTTACAAATTGGAGAAAGTGCTTTTAGCTCAGAAGCAACGTAAAAGTTACCGTGCTCGTCGTGACCGGTGTAAAGCGGGATAATACCAATATGGTCACGGCCAATTAAGTAGGCGTCATTTTCTTCATCGTATAAACAAAATGCAAAAATGCCATTTAGGTCATCTAAAAAGTCAGGCCCTTTTTGTTTATACAGCGCTAAAATAACTTCACAGTCTGATTGAGTTTGAAAAGTAAAATCAACATCTAGCTCTGCTGCAAGTTCTTTATGATTATAAATCTCGCCGTTAACCGCTAAAATATTTGTTTTTTCAGGATTGTATAAAGGCTGCGCACCGCTTGATACACCAACAATAGCTAAACGCTCATGCACTAAAATAGCTTTTTCAGATGCATATACACCAGACCAATCTGGGCCACGGTGTCTAAGCAGCTTTGACATTTCAATTGCTTGGGTACGCAATTGAGTGGGATCAGATTTAATATCTAATACCCCAAAAATTGAACACATAGTAACTCCTCATTCCTATTATGTGTGCAGCAGAGCCAATTTGCTGTGCTGCGAAACCTTGTTTTATCAGAAAAAATTACTCAAGTCACATAGCTTTTACAATTAATTAAGAATAATTTATGCACCAAGCTAGATGTAATTGCACCAAAGTGGTTAATGCGTGGTTCCTGCTGCTATTTTTACGTCGCTATTATTGTTCAAAGCTTGTGCAATCATAACTCTCAGGGCATTAATAACGGTTTCTTCGCTCATGCTTGGTGCGCCATCGTGGTGCACAGCTTGGCTTGGTAAATAAGGAATATGCACAAAGCCACCTTTCATTACAGCGCAGTGATCATTTATGTAATGCATAAGACCATACATAACGTGATTACACACATAAGTACCTGCTGTATTGGAAATGGCAGCAGGTATATTGCTGTTGTGCAATGCTTGTAACATGCGCTTTATTGGTAAGTTTGTGAAATAGGCATCAGGGCCATTTTTTTCTATTGGTGTATCGATAGGCTGCTTACCTGCATTGTCTTTAATGCGTGCATCGTCAACGTTTATTGCAATACGCTCAATTGATATTTCGCTGCGCCCACCAGCTTGGCCTATACATAAAACAACCGCCGGATTGTGCGACTCAATGGCGTTTATAAGCTGACTGATAGACGTATTAAATTCACAGGCAAGTTCTAGTGTACATATTTTGTGTTTCATGATGATAGTTTCATCAAGTTTTTGCACTGCTTGCCAAGAAGGGTTTATAGCTTCGCCACCAAAAGGAGCAAAGCCAGTTATTAATACACACGGCATAGTAGAAGTTGATTTAGTCATTAAACACCAAGCTATACATTAAAATAATATTAACGGCGAGTAAGGAAACGGCCGTCGGAATTTGAACCTTTATTACATGGTACCTATTTTTTAAATCTAGGGCGTGTTGATTCTAGAATATTTTATAGGTTATTTTTAAGTGCAAGGCTCAATTGATGTAGGTGCCCGTCAAGTTTCTGCTTCGCCTTTGCTGCTTCTTCAAACGTTACATATTTAAATTCAACAGTATCTAAAGGTCTAAATTGTGCAAATTGATGTAAGTCGGCTTCAATTACAGTCCCTAAAAGAGGGTAGCCCCCGGTTGTTTGACCATCGTTAAGTAGCACAATAGGCTCACCATTCGGTGGCAGTTGAATACTCCCAGGACTCACCCCTAGTGATGGCAAAGAGTGCGAATGTGCCAAATTATTTTTATGCTCAAGCCTTACGCCCATTCGGTTGCTGTTACTACTAACTTTAAATGCGGTAGATACAAAGTTGTTAAGTAAAGGCTCGCCTAATAAATTAGCATGAGGACTTGGGTGCAGTCGTATAAGCTTGCGCTGGGCGGGAGCAATTGCGCCTACTTTTATAAACTCTCCATAATAAGGAGTAATAGGTATTTCATCACCAGTGGCGAGAGCTCTACCTTCAATACCACCAAAACATGCGTTTAAATCTGTAGATTTAGAGCCCATAACATCAGTATTTTGTATACCGCCTTTCACTGCTAAATAAGCTCTTAAGCCGGCTCTACCAGTAGCAAAGCTCAGTGCTTGTTTGTTTTTTACTGCGTATGTCCAACCAGGGTAAATTGCTTGTCCATCAAGGGTTGCTTGCAAATCTGCACCATGAAGCGCAATTACTGTGTCGCAGGTGAATTCCAGCTCGCACAAACCAACGGTTATTTCTAAAACGGCATCATTGTCGTTATTGTTAAGTAATCTATTAGCAATTATTTGTGCAAATGGGTCTAAGCTACCCGCTTTGCTTACACCTAAATGGCGGTAGCCTTCACGGCCAAAATCTTGAATTGTAAGTAATACACCACTTTTAAGTACTTTAATCATGAGTTGCTCCTTTATTAACTAGCAGAACAAATTCAAGCGTATCGCCAGGTTGAATTAGACAAGGTTGCTCAGAGGTTGAATCAAACAAAGAGGTATTTGTATGGCCTATTATGTGCCAACCGCCTGGCGTATCCGCGGGGTAAATTCCGGTTTGTGCAGCACCTATCGCAACAGAACCTTTAGGCACCCTAACACGTGGCTCATCACGCCTTGGGGTATGTAATTGCTCATCTAAGCCGTGTAGGTAGACAAAGCCGGGCTGAAAGCCTAAAAATAATACGTGATACTTGGCTTTACTATGAATATTAATAACCTCATCAGTGCTTAAATTATGATAATTAGCTACGTAATCAAGATCTTCGCCATTGTATGTGGTTTCAATTAAGTGATGCTGCCCCTTAAAAGTACTGCTTTTAATGTCATCCCACAGCAAAGGTAATGCTTGTAGCCATTTATTTAAGTGTTTATCAGATTTTAAATAGAGAGTGAGCGAGTTCATGGCTGGCACCAAATCGGTAAATTCATCAGTGCATTTACAGTGGCTGGTTAAAGCCCAAATTTTCTTTTGAATAGAGAGTCTATCTATAGCGTCTAAATGCGATGCATCAAGCAGTAAACTACTGTTTGTTAATGCATAAATATGGGGAGCTGGCTTCATTAAATAAACCTATTTGTACAACATAATTTAAACGTAACACAGTTTTATTAATTTATTTACACCATTGCGACTAAGTCGTTATGTTTAGTGTTTATTTACCCAGCTTACTTTAAGAGTGTTTTTATATTCAATTAATCGTATTTAACTTATTGAGGACTAAAACTTAATACATTTCGTACTAAATAAGTAATTAGGTTGAAATGAAAATTAAGATAAGGAGGTCTTAATTAGCACGCACTTGTTTATGAGGTACTTTATGAAACACCAGCATTTATTATATTTATCAGGCGCTGCTATTATATTTAGCGCAGGCAGCTTTGCTTTATCTATGGAAAAGGTAGAACACAGTAATGTAGAAGCCACCATGCATGTAGAAACCATTGTACTGGGGTCTGGTTGTTTTTGGGGAGCAGAAAAACGCTACGAAGCGCTTAATGGCGTTATTGATGCTGAGTCGGGTTATGCTGACGGTAATGGGTTTAAAGCAACGTACAGAAATATTACTGATCAGTCTCGTCGTTTTGACGAGAACAATTATGCTGAAGTTGTGCAAGTTATGTATAACAGCAATATAATTTCAGCAGAAGATCTCTTAAAAAACTATTTTGAAAGTCACGATCCTACGCAAAAAAATCGCCAAGGTAACGACATCGGTACTCAATATCGTTCAATTGTATTAACGACTACTGATGCACAAGCTAAAGTAGCTGAGCAAGTTAAATCGCAATATCAGCAGCTTTTAACTGATGCGAGCTACGGCAAAATCGAAACGGTTATTAAACCGCTTACAGGTTTTGTATCGGCAGAAGAATATCACCAAAATTATCTAGAAAAGAACCCTAATGGCTATTGCCCCGATCATTCTACAGGCGTAGTTTTTAATAAAACACCCGTAGAAAAAGCAGACAACAGTGCTCTACTCGCAGGTAAGCAAATAGTGGTACTTGATTCTCGTGATTACTGCCCGTACTGTGAAAAATTTAAAAAAGCAGTCGCAAATGATTACAAAGGCACAATACCTATGACATTTCGCCATGCTGACCAACTTAATGATTTAACTATTAAGTCAGCCACGTGGGCAACGCCGACTATTTTGTTTCTAGAAAATGGCGTTGAGGTATATGGCCGTCAAGGCTATGCAACACCTGAAGAGTTTTATAAAGCATTAGGCGCTTTTAAATTAGGTAACAGTGATGCTTATAAAGTTGCATTCGATGCACGAACAGATAGACCTTATTGTAAAGAGTACAAAGAGTTTAAAAATACACCTGATGGTACTTTTGTTGATAAATTAAGTGGAGAGCCACTATTTGATACAAGCGATAGGTTTAACTCCGGTACTGGTTGGTTGTCGTTTAAGCACCCAGTAAAAAGTAGTGTAACGCAGCATGACGATAGCAGCTGGGGAATAACACGTATTGAGCTACGTTCTAAAAGTACAGGTATTCATCTTGGTCATTTATTCCCAGGAGAAGGCCCTAGAGGCACAGACCGCTACTGTATAAACGCAACAGTACTCGATTTTGTACCAAGAGATAAAAGCTAAACCTTTTACTTTGTAAAGCCTGATTTTAATCAGGCTTTTTTTTGCATAAAATAAAATAGATTTATCATATTCTTTGCAAATTTGTTAAAATTAAAGCGTTGAGCTACACATCAATAATATTACTTAGGTTGTAAATGAATCAATTTATAAAAATAACAACGCAGTTAATGTATTTGCCTTTAGCTTTATTAATTTTTATTACCGATGCTAAGTCGGCAACGCACTATGTCGTCGGCGTAGAGAATATAGAGTATCTACCTTACTTTGATGGTAGTGGAACAAATGGTGCAGATTATTATGGCTTCAGTCAAAAATTACTTACTTTGTTCGCCCAGCAGCACGATTTTGAATTTGAGTTTTACACGCTGCCAATTAATCGTCTTTATAAAGAATTTATTGATCACCATCATGTTGATTTTAAATATCCAGATAACCCTCAATGGAAACCAAGTTATAAAGCTTCCTTTGGTGATTTAAATGAAATTATTTATTCGCAGCCAACCGTTGTGACTAAAACGGGTATTGCGAGTTTAAATAAAAATATCACTATTGATGAATGCGTTAGTTTTGCAACGGTGAGAGGGTTTACGTCTCAAAGCTTTAAACCTTTAATGAATAACGAAAACGTTGAGCTAATTGAAACAGCTAACGTAATGGAATTAATAGAGATGCTTTTGAAAGAGCGAGTGGAGTGTATTTACATATCTAACGATGTATTAAACTATAATATCGTTAAATATTTCAAATTAACCCGACCCGTTTATTTTCAAAACGAATTGCCGACAGATTTACAAGCCTTTTTATTATCGTCGATTGACTACCCTGAGGTAGTTAAGAAATTTGATACATTCTTGCTTTCACATAAAGTGCAAATAAGTAAAT
>NZ_WTKW01000234.1:0-6766 GCF_011378745.1 Pseudoalteromonas sp. Z1A6 | reverse complement strand
ATTGGTTTATATTAATATATTTAAAAAGAGCCTAAAACAAAAAAGGTAAGCCCTTGGGCTTACCTTTTATACATGCTAAAGACTAATTAAAACATGTATTGAACTGATACAGACGCTACATCCATATCTGGGTCAATATCGTCATCAAGTTTATAGCGTTCGTACTCTAAACGAAACTGTACATTTGTTGTAAGCGCGTATTCAATACCAGCGCCGTAAAATGCATCACCACCATCTGTAGACGCTGATACGCCACCTACTGGTAAATCTTGTGTGTAATCTGCATCCCATTCAAGCCAACCGCCTTTTGCATACACAGAAAAGCTTTCTGTTATAGGGTAGCCCAAACGTGCGGCAAGCGATACGCCATCAATTTCAGCTTTGCTGTCTATATCACTTACTTCATCAAAGTTTTGATAAGCAAGCTCTAAGCTTAAGTACTCGTTAAATTGTGCACCAACGTAACCCTTAAGCATTTGTGCATCGTCGTCAAAGTCAGTGTCGTTGTCACTGTCTTCAAATTCAAAAGAATATTGACCGTAACCGATACCAGTATAAATACGTGGAGAATCGAAATCAGAAATGTCAGCGTGTGCTGCAGAGTTAAAACCCAGTGTTGCTAGTGCAATAGCTGAAAGAGAAAGTGTTTTAATCATTGAATAGCTCCTTTACAAAAAATAATCAAATGCTTGATTTCATTAATCAAACTTCAATTATCTACTTGCAGCGAGCGTGCCAATATTAAAATGAATTAAAAACACGCCTTAATTAATTCTTTTGTATTGGTTTTTACGGTGTTTAGCGTGTTTTATAATCAAAGTGAACTTTTGTGTAATTGAGTACTCTAAAATAAGTTGTATCTTTTACAAAGTATAATGAGTTTTTTACATAGCCTGACTTTATTTAAACTAGTAATTACACTGTATGAAGCAAGTTTTCTGTTTCAATTGCTATTTCTTTCATTTTTATAGCGTAATTTTCTAATTTAATATCTTCTTCTGTTACAGCTTTAAACGAAGGCACTTCTATTGGGTAGCCCGTTTCATCCATAGCAATAAAGCTGATAACACAATGATTTGTTTCAACCATATTTTGTGTTTTTGGATCGCCACAACGCACTTGTATAAATATTTGCATACTACTTCTACCCGTATGGGCAATTTTAGCTTCTACTTCGACTATTTGACCTACTAGAATTGGGCGTCTAAATTTAACACCCGCAACTGAAACCGTTACGCAGTAGTGACCACTCCAACCCGCAGCACATGCATAGCCTGCTTGGTCAATCCATTTCATGACGGCCCCACCATGAACTTTACCACCAAAATTAACATCGGTAGGCTCTGCTAAAAAACGAAAAACAACTTTTGACGACGGCATAGATAACACTCTTATTATTAAAACTACTATTAGCATAACGTAAAAAAGGGGCCGAAGCCCCTGCAATTTAGGATATGTTTATAATTTATATGTAAAAAAAGTGATTATATGTGTATATAACGCATAATTTAGTTACATATTAGGGTAGTTTGGCCCACCAGCACCTTCTGGGGTTACCCAAGTAATGTTTTGGCTTGGGTCTTTAATATCGCAGGTTTTACAGTGCACACAGTTTTGGGCGTTAATAACAAACTCTTTATTGCCTCCTATTTCTTGTACTTCGTAAACGCCTGCTGGGCAATAACGTTGTGCGGGTTCATCAAATTTAACTAGGTTTACGTTAATAGGAATTGACGCATCTTTGAGCTTTAAATGACAAGGCTGTGATTCTTCGTGGTTAGTATTTGATAAAAACACACTTGAGAGTTTATCAAAGCTAAGGTGTCCATCTGGCTTTGGGTACGCTATTTTGTCAGCGGCGTTAGCATCAACAAGGGTTGAATGATCGGGCGTATTATCTTTAAACGTAAAGGGTAAACCACCATTAAAAATGTTTTGATCAAGCGTGTTATACGCACCCCCTATAAACTTACCGAGTTTGTGCATTGCAGGGCCAAAGTTACGAGATTGATATAACTCTTTATATGCCCACGATTTCTCAAACGCAGTTTGATAATGAGTTAAATCGGTATTTGCCAACTCATTTTGCAATGCTTCAAAAATAACCTCAGCGGCAATCATTCCCGATTTCATTGCAGTGTGATTACCTTTGATTTTTGCAAAGTTAAGTGTGCCTGCATCACAACCAACAATTAAGCCACCCGCAAAATGCATTTTTGGTAATGAATGCAAGCCACCTTTAGCAATAGCACGTGCGCCGTAAGCAATACGTTCGCCACCTTCTAGTACGTCTTTAAATACTGGATGGTGCTTCATTCGCTGAAACTCATCGAACGGGCTTAAATGTGGGTTCGAGTAATTTAAATCAATAATCAATCCAACAACAACTTGGTTGTTTTCACTGTGATACATAAATGCACCACCATTAGTATCGCCGCTAAGTGGCCAACCTGTACCATGAACAACTTTGCCAAGCTCATGCTTACTTTCATCAATTTGCCAAATTTCTTTAAAGCCTAAACCGTAATGCTGCGGCGATGAATCTGCATCAAGTGCAAACTCATTAATTAGCTGCTTACCTAAATGACCTCGGCAGCCTTCTGCAAATATGGTGTATTTTGCACGAAGCTCCATACCTGGCATGTAACCGTCTTTTTCATTACCGTCTTTGTCGACACCCATATCGCCAGTAATAATCCCTTTTACTGCTTTATCTTCAATTATTAAAGAGTGAGCACTAAATCCTGGAAAAATCTCTACGCCTAAGCTTTCAGCTTGCTCTGCTAGCCATCGACATACATTACCCATAGATACAATGTAGTTACCATCATTATGAAATGTTTTTGGCGTAGCAAAGTGGGGGATTGATGTCGCTTTTTGCTCGTTATTAAACCAATAAATTTCATCGTTGGTTACTTTGGTTGTAACCGGTGCGCCAAGCTCCTGCCAATTTGGTAGCAGTTCATCCAAAGCTTTGGTTTCAAAAACAGCACCAGAGAGTACATGTGCACCCACTTCAGAACCTTTTTCGACTACGCAAATCATGCACTCTTGTTGTTTTTCTTGTGCTAGTTGCGCGAGTTTAATTGCACTTGAAAGCCCCGCAGGGCCAGCGCCAACAATTACTACATCAAATTCCATGGTTTCACGTTCGACCATAATAACCTCTTTATCTATGACGGACTTATTCGAATGTTTACTACGCATTTAAATAAGGTGTACAGCCTATTTTTAACCTTGCAAATTAAACGTTACAGACTGTGAATAGTTAAAGGTTATTTTAGGTTGACGTTTACGTCAACAGGAAGTAGTCTAATTTCATAAAATAAATAAGTTGACGTGCACGTTACCTTGTAGGTTTAAATAATTATGGAGTTCCTATGAAAGTTCTCGTACCAATAAAAAGAGTGATTGATTACAACGTAAAAGCACGCGTTAAAAGTGATAACAGCGACGTTGATTTAACTAACGTAAAAATGGCAATGAATCCGTTTTGTGAAATTGCCATAGAAGAAGCCATTCGCCTTAAAGAAGCTGGTACAGCCAGTGAAGTTATAGCTGTTACTATTGGTCCTAAAGCATCGCAAGAGCAATTACGCACAGCATTAGCACTGGGTGCCGACAAAGCCATTCACATCGAAACCGATGAAAAGCTCGAGTCACTCCATATTGCAAAGCTCTTGGCTAAAATTGTTGAGCAAGAGTCTCCTGAACTTATAATTTTAGGTAAACAGTCAATCGATTCAGATAATAATCAAACAGGTCAAATGCTTGCTGCGCTTACTAATCGTGGGCAGGGTACATTTGCATCCAAGGTTGTTATTGAAAATGGCAAAGTAAACGTGACCCGCGAAGTTGATGGGGGCCTGCAAACGGTAGCACTTAATTTACCGGCGGTTGTTACAACTGATTTACGCTTAAACGAGCCTCGTTACGCATCACTGCCAAATATTATGAAAGCCAAACGTAAGCCGCTTGAAGTAATAGCAGCTGATTCGCTTGGTGTTGATTTAACACCGCGTATTCAATTAATAAGTGTAGAAGAGCCAGCTAAACGTACCGCAGGAATTATTGTTGAAGACGTTGCACAGCTTGTAGAAAAATTAAAAACAGAGGCAAAGGTGATTTAAATGAAAACACTCGTAATTGCAGAGCACGACAACGGTGCCTTAAAACCAGAAACCTCAAAAACGATTAACGCTGCAGTAAAAATAGGTTTTCCTGTTGATGTGCTTATTGCAGGGAACAGCCTAAGCGCAATGAGCTCACAAGTGGCCAGCATTGATGGCGTAGCTAATGTTTTAGTTGCCGATAATAGTGTTTATGAACATCAGTTAGCTGAGAGCATGACCGATTTAGTTTTATCGCTTAGCGACACCTACAGCCACATTGTTGCAAGTGCAACGACAACAGGCAAAAACTTTATGCCACGTGTTGCTGCGTTATTAGATGTTGCGCAAATTTCTGAAATTATCGCAGTAGTGGACGCCGATACATTTAAACGTCCAATTTATGCAGGTAATGCAATCGCCACGGTTAAATCACTCGACAGTAAAAAAGTAATTACCGTACGTGCCAGTAGCTTTGATTTACAAGGTGAGCAATCAGCTGCTGCTATAACAAGCATTGATACAGTGTCTGATTCGCAATTAAGTAGCTTTGTAAGTGTTGAACAAACAGAGTCTGAACGACCTGAACTTACGGCTGCCACTGTGGTTATATCGGGTGGTCGCGGTATGCAAAACGGTGAAAACTTTGCACTACTTAATGGTATTGCCGACAAATTGGGAGCAGCCATTGGTGCGTCGCGCGCAGCAGTTGACGCAGGCTTTGTACCTAACGATATGCAAGTAGGGCAAACAGGTAAAATTGTAGCGCCTAATTTATACATTGCAGTAGGGATTAGCGGTGCTATTCAGCATTTAGCCGGTATGAAAGACTCAAAAGTAATTGTCGCGATTAATAAAGACCCTGACGCACCTATTTTTCAAGTTGCAGATTACGGGTTAGTGGCTGACTTATTTGAAGTACTGCCACAGCTCGAAAGTGCTTTATAGCGCTTAATTAAGCAAAATTTATTCTGGTTGAAAGCCGTGGTGCTCTTTGAGTGCTGCGGCTTTTTTATTCGGTAAATCAAAGACACAAAAAAACCAGCCAATTGGCTGGTTTTTAGTATTTATAAACGGCTAACTTAGTATTAGTAAGTTGCGCTGCCTTTAGTACGAGGGAAGGCAATAACGTCACGTACGTTGCCCATACCTGTTACATAAGCAACTAAGCGTTCAAAGCCTAAACCAAAGCCTGAGTGCGGCACGCTACCGTATTTACGTAGATCGCGGTACCAGCTGTAATCTTCTTTGTTTAAGCCCATTTCTTCTAAGCGTGCATCAAGTACATCAAGGCGTTCTTCACGTTGTGAACCACCAATGATCTCACCAATACCTGGTGCTACAATGTCCATTGCGGCAACGGTCTTACCGTCTTCGTTTTGGCGCATGTAGAATGCTTTAATGTCACGTGGGTAGTTTTTAATAACTACCGGTGCTTTAAAGTGCTCTTCAGCTAAGTAACGCTCGTGCTCAGACTGTAAATCTACACCCCATTCAACAGCGTACTCAAACTTTTTACCACAGTTTTTAAGGATCTCTACTGCTTCAGTGTAATTTACCTGCGCGAAGTCTTTTTCTACAAATTCTTCTAAACGCGTAATTGCGGTTTTTTCTACACGTTGTGCAAAAAATTCCATGTCATCACGGCGCTCTTCAAGTACGGCTTTAAACACATACTTAAGCATATTTTCAGCAAGTTTTGCGATGTCTTCTAAATCAGCAAACGCAACTTCAGGCTCTACCATCCAAAATTCTGCAAGGTGGCGTGATGTATTTGAATTTTCTGCACGGAATGTTGGGCCAAACGTGTAAATTTTTGACATTGCAGACGCGTAAGTTTCGCCATTTAACTGGCCAGATACAGTAAGGAATGCTTCTTTACCGAAGAAATCTTCGCTGTAATCAACTTCGCCTTTGTCTGTAAGCGGTAAGTTTTGCATATCAAGCGTTGATACACGGAACATTTCGCCAGCGCCTTCACAGTCACTTGCCGTAATAATTGGCGTGCTGATCCAGTAAAAGCCTTGCTCGTGGTAAAAACGGTGAATAGCTTGTGCTAAACAGTTACGTACACGAGTTACCGCGCCAATCATATTTGTACGAGGGCGAAGGTGAGCGTGCTCACGTAAGTACTCAATGCTATGGCGCTTTGCCGACATTGGGTAAGAATCTGGGTTTTCTACCCAACCTAATACAGTCACAGTATTAGCTTGAATTTCGAAAGACTGACCTTGGCCAGCAGATTGCACTAAAACACCAGTAACCGACACAGAACAACCGGCTGTTAAGCTAGTAACTTCATCATAATTATTCAGTGAATTAGGAACTACCGCTTGAATAGGATCAAAACACGAACCGTCATGAACGGCTAAAAATGAAATTCCTGCTTTTGAATCGCGGCGAGTACGGATCCAGCCCTTAATTGTTACTTGGCTGTCTACCGCAACATTGCCTTTTAATAGCTCTGAAATCGCTAAATGGCTCATCTTCACTCCAATGATATAAGTTGCCTAACTATTTTATTTTAACTGTGCGCAGCACTGTGGCATAAATTGCACATAAACGGCGCTGCACTTGAACCCTGTATCTTACCTAGTAAAGTTGAATAAAAAAACTATTGTGGGCAACTCTTTAAAAGTTTTTATGCATGCGGTTTA
>NZ_WTKW01000233.1:0-6804 GCF_011378745.1 Pseudoalteromonas sp. Z1A6 | reverse complement strand
CTCACTAATCTGCCAAACCGTCGTTTCACTATGAATAAGCTTATAGCTTTTAAAAATGAGCTTAAAAATAATAATATTCCGTTTGTAATATTATTAGCTGATGTAGATAATTTTAAAAAAATTAATGATCAATTCGGCCATGATTTTGGCGATGAAGCTCTTATCCATTTAGCCAAAATATTTGAAAATAATATTCCGCAAAATGCGATTGCTTCACGTTGGGGCGGTGAGGAGTTTTTAATTGTGATTCCAAATGTAACCGTTGATGATGGCGAGCTCGTTGCAGAAAAAATCCATAATGCCCTTAAAGCTTCAGCTGTAAGCTTATTTTCAGATAGTGTAAATATAACGCTAAGCATTGGCATCACAGCTGCAAACGCTGAACGCTCAATTGACCTAGATATTAAGCATGCTGATGAACTACTTTATAAAGCAAAAGAGCAAGGTAAAAACAGAACGTGCTCTTTTTAAATGTTTATTTACTTTAATCCATTGAAAACGAATCAAGGGATGGCCTTATTTTAGCCTTTCTACGTTTTAAGCTCATGTAGCATATTACAATACACGCAATCTGCATTGTAATTAAAACCCAATAACTAACACCTAAATCACTTAGTCCATTTATTTTTTCGCTAGTAAAGTAATAGGCCACAACGATTAGTTGAAAAACTAAAAAGCTATTTAAAAACTTAAATAAACGTTGTTTAAAACAAGTATGTTTATATTTACTAAATATAATTAAACAGGTGCTTAGTACTAATAACAACCAACTTAAAATTATACAAAAATCAACTAAAGTACTGTGCATTATTTAATCCTTGAAGACGTTATTTACTAACACATTAGGCGTGAGCCATTATTAGTTCTTTAGCATTTGCTTTAGCTGTTTTGCTTATGTTATCGCCGCCAAGTAAACGGGCTATTTCATTAATACGGCCATCTTTATTTAAAGGCAGCATATGAGTAAACGTTTCGCCTTGTGCTATTTCTTTAGCTACAAAAAATTGCTGATGTGCACTACTGGCAACTTGCGGTAAATGAGTAACACAAATTACTTGAGTTGATTTACCTAATTGGCGTAATAACTTACCTACAGCAGATGCCGTTGGGCCAGAAATACCTACATCAACTTCATCAAAAATAAGCGTTGGGGTTGTTACTTTTTGGGCAATAATTACCTGTATAGCAAGACTTATACGAGAAAGCTCACCACCTGATGCTACTTTAGCTAATGGTTGAAGTGGTTGTCCCGGATTAGTTGATACTAAAAACGAGACATTATCAAAGCCTAGGCTGTTTGGTGTACGATTACTCTCTTGAGTTAAGGCTATTTCAAAAACACCGTTTTCCATTGATAAGTTAGCCATGCTTTCACTTATTAGTGTGTTAAGTGTATTAGCATACTCGCAGCGGCTTTTACTTAATTCATCAGCAGTTTGCTTGTAACTAAGTAACGCGCTTTCTATTTCTGACTCAAGCTGCTCCAGACGATTACTATTATTACTTATTGACTCAAGTTCTTGAGCAATCGATTGATGAAACTCAACTAACTGCTGTGGTTTTATATGATGCTTACGCGCTAAATCCATCGCTCCACTTAGCCTATTTTCTACTTCAACTAAGCGTGCCGGGTCTAAATCTGCTTGCTCAGTGTAATTGCGCACTTCGCGGCTTGCTTCTTCAACTTGTACAGCGGCTTCGCTAAGCATAGCAGCTACGCTTGCTAAACTTTCGTCATATTGAGCCAGTTCGGTAAATTGTTGAGCGCTGTGCTGTAGTAATGAGCAAGCGTTTTGCTCATCACTTTCATATAAGTGTTGTAACTCACGTTGGCACGATTCTAATATTGTTTGGCTATTGCTTAGTTTGTAATGCTCAGCCTCAATTAAATCAAACTCATTTTCTTGTAATGCAAATTCATCAAGCTCAGCAACTTGATACTCTAACAATTGTTTTTGCGCTGCTTGTTGCTGCTGTTGTTGTTCTAAGTGTTTAAATTCTTTTTGTAAGTTAGCAAACTGTTTATAGTTTTTATTTACTGAGTTTACTAAGTGGTGATGCCCTGCATAGGCATCTAAAAGCTGTAACTGATGCTCAGCTTTTAATAAATATTGGTGGGCATGTTGTCCATGAATAGATATTAAATATTGACCAAGTTCTTTTAATTGTGATGCGGTAACTGCACTACCATTAATATAGCTTTTACTACGGCCATTTTTACAAACAACACGACGTAATAAGCACTCGTTGTCAGAAGTGCTTAGCATATGTTGCTCTAAAAATGCTTGAGCAAGCGGTAGATCTGTTAAGTCAAATTGTGCACATACTTCTGCTTTATCAGAGCTTGGGCGAACTGCTGATGCTTCAGCGCGCTCACCTAAGCATAGCGATAAGGCATCAATAGCAATAGATTTACCAGCACCTGTCTCACCTGTGATCGCAGTCATACCGCTGCGCCATTCTGTGCTTAAATTACTTACGATTGCAAAGTTTTTAACTTCTAAACCAATTAACATACTGTTTATCCATCCAGTCAATTAACTGTTAATTTATACAGTGTTTTGGTTTTTTGCAAATTAATTTTTTATTATTTAAGCAACACTTACATCTTGAGTAAACTGTGTATCGGAAGTTTGGGAAGATGCATCAATTTGATCATCAACAATATCAGTAGGTTGTATACTCTCTTCGGTTTTAAGCAGAGCAATGAGGGGAGGTAATGTATTAATATAAAAACTCTTATTGTATAAAATGCCTTGCTGGGGCAACTCAGATACAAAGTACTGTATATTATCAATCAATGGTTGAATTATATTTGTTTGATTGATTTTAATTAACTCGTTGGACAACGTATTAATTAGTAGGTCGGCGGTATCTTCAAGCTGTTGCAAGTTCTCGTCTGTATGTGATTGAACAACAAAAAAATTATTTACAATAGCTTGAATGCGAGGAACGTATTTTGGGCGAATTATTTTAGCATCAAGTAGATCATTAAGCTTTGCTTTAAGGCGCGTATTTACATGCGAAACACGTTCATTAAATAGCTTTTTTCTAGCTTCTATCGCTTTTTTACGGTTACTCTCAATTTTGAGGTAACTGTATAAAAGTGTAATTAATAGCAGTAAAGCAAAGAATACTACATAAGTCATTGCTACTCGTTCCTAAATTAGTTGATTATTATTTTAAGTCGCCATTTTGCTTTATAGTACCAAATTTGGCAATAAGAATAGGGCGTGTTGACCTTTCAGGATTAAGATTTGTTCAATCTAGGGGCGATTTAATCGCGGCGAGAGGTTTGAAACCTAGTGGGCTAAGTAAAAACCGAACAACAAAGAGTCAATCGCCCCTAGAAAGAACCCTTAGGGCAGCGCATGTTTGGCCTTTATGCTGTGTTATCGCCTATTTATGGGGAATAACCACACTACATAGGCTCTGCCTTGCCTAAATACCAAATATACAGCTGCAAATTTAACCTCGAAAGATAAACAGGTCCTAGTACAAACGACTACCCCAATTCAGTTTTGTACGTAAAACGTTGTAGTAAGAGTAATTTTTTGGATGAATTAAGCGCAATTGTTTATCGGCTTTTTTAATTACTACCTCATCGCCGGGTAATACGGCTAGCACTACGTGGCTGTCGCAGCTTACCTGTAGGCTATCTGTATTTTCTAGGCTTAGCTTTAAACGAACTTCATTATCGGCATCTACCACTAAAGGTCTGCTAGATAAGGTATGAGGAAACATAGGTACTAACGATATAGCATTTAGTTCTGGCGTTAATATTGGACCGCCACCTGAAAGTGAATACGCCGTAGAGCCTGTCGGGGTTGATACTATTAAACCATCGGAGCGCTGAGAAAACACAAAGTCATTATTTATAAAAGCTTCAAATTCAATCATGTGCGCTACTTTATCGGCATGAAGTACCGCTTCGTTAACGGCTGAGTTTGCACTTTTTAATTCGTTGTGGCGATATACTTCTACTTCTAATAAAAAACGTTTTTCTTCAAGATACTCACCACTGAGTACTTGCTCTAAGCTCGCTTCAAACCCTTCGGGGTTTAAATCAGTTAAAAAGCCAAGGTTGCCTCTATTTACACCAATTACAGCAATGTTAAAGCGCGCAAGTACGCGAGCTGCGCCAAGCATGTTACCGTCACCGCCTACAACAATGGCTAAATCGGCTTGTTCACCTAAGTCGACTAACTTAACAAGTTTGTCATGCGGAATATCGTCTAATTGACTCCCTGTGCGTTTTTCTACTATTACCTCAAAGCCAAGCGCAAGTAAAAAGATATGTAAACGCTGAAGGGTAGCAGCGGCTCCCGGGTGATTAGGTTTGCCAATTAGGCCTATGGTGTTAAAAGGAGAGTCCATAATGTACGCACAAAGAGATTTAATAATAGTAGAGTAACTCAAAACAGAAGTGTTTGAAAATACAGATTATAGCAATATTATAAACCTTCAATTTTATTCGCAGTGAGTTAGCTGCACGACTTGAAAAAGAACTAAACGCCCCGATATCTCTTTCATGCAACAAGATGTAGATACCATGAAACTAAACCCACGAGATCAGCAAATTTTTTCAGCTGTTATGAACATGTACTGTAATGGTGAAGGCTTGCCTGTTCCATCAACAAAAATTGCCAAGCTCAAAGGCATGGCAGTGTGTTCGGCTACGGTTCGTAATGCTATGGCTCGCTTAGAAAAAGTGGGCTTATTGTATTCACCTCATACATCCGCAGGGCGAGTGCCGACAAATGAAGGGTTTGATTATTGGTTTGACGAATTTTTTGTGCTTGCTGATATTGCTAATTATTGGCAACCACAGCAGTCACAACTCGTTGAGCTAGCGCATGGTTTGAGCCAAAAATACCAAGTATGTTGTTGTGTTGGTTTACCTCAAGCCAGTTCACAGCAAGTGTTTAGAGTAGAAGTGCTTGATTTTGATTCTACCGACTGGCTTATTTTATTAATAGATAGGGCAGGGCAGAGTCACAATATTTGTATTGATAAACCTCATGATTCGTCAGACTCTGTTCGTTATCAATTTGCCACTTGGTTGAACACTGTATTTAGCCAACAAACCTTAATGGAAGGTTTGTACCGTATGCAAGCTATGGCAAATACAGCGCCTCGAAATTGTCATGATTCGCTTAATCAATGGACGCGACAACTAAGCCAAAAATTAGGCTCAGATAATAGTATTGTTGTTGGTGAAAATTACCTCTACAAACAAATCGATTGCGAACAAAGTTTAAATATTGGTGTTTCGTTTTTAAATTATGTAGAAGATAAGCTTGCTTTTAAAAATGGTGTATCGGTACTTAATAGCGAAAAATTACCTTTTACTGAGTGCGATGAATTAATTGTAATAAGCGTGCCGTACTTTAAAAATCAAGAATATCAAAGCCGTTTTTGTATAATTTGTCCTAAATCAGCGCAGATTGAAGAAATAATTCAAGAATTTAAATTAATTGAGGCATCTAACTCTTGAATCTTTTTATTCAATCCCCATAATTACCGCAGTTGTAAAGAATTGGAGCACGTATTTTATGTCTGAGCAGACACAAAACCCTGAGCAAGAAGTAGAATTAAACGAAGAAATTTCTAAAATGCAGGCTGATGTAGAAGCAGCAGTAGAAGCCGCTGATCAGCATGCAGAACAAGAACAAAGCCCTGAAGCAGAAATTGCGATGTTATATGCAGAGCTTGAAGCTGCAAAGCAAACAATTGCTGATCAAAAAGACGGTGTTGTTCGTGCCGCAGCAGATGTAGATAATATTCGTCGTCGTGCAGCACAAGATGTAGAAAAAGCGCATAAATTTGCACTAGAAAAATTTGCTAACGAATTACTACCTGTAATTGATAACCTTGAACGTGCTATTGAATTTTCTGATAAAGAAAATGAGACACTAAAGCCGTTGCTTGAAGGTATCGATATGACGGTTAAGAGCTTTAATGACGCTGTTTCTAAATTTGGTGTTGAAATTGTAAACCCACAAGGTGAGCAGTTTAATCCAGATTTTCATCAAGCAATGTCAATTCAACCAAGTAACGATGTAACACCTAATACAGTACTTGCTGTTATGCAAAAAGGTTACACATTGAATGGTCGTTTATTACGCCCTGCAATGGTTATGGTTTCTAAAGCTGCTGACGCTTAATTAATTTAAGGTTATTAGCTTTGATAAAAATGCCTCATATTGAGGCATTTTTTTTGTCTTTTTTATAGTGAATTAGCTGTACGAGCATAGTGAGTAATACAGCACTAAACATTAAACTTGAAAATGGCACTGCGCTTTTTGCGTGCATAATGGCGAGTAGCGGGCCAACTAATGCACCACTACCAAAACGAAGTGTGCCAATTACGGCCGTTGCTGTACCTGTGTTTCTTTCAAACTTCATTAATATTAGCGAATCAGCATTACTTGCAGTGACACCTAAACTCATCATTAATGGCGCAATAGCAGCCACAATATAATAAAGTGATAAGTGCAATAAGCTAAATGTTAACAGCGCAAGCCCCGATACAAACCCACATACAAGCCCAATATAGAGCATTTTTCGAGAGCCCAGCCTTGGTACAATTCGCGTATTTAAAAAGTTACCAAACATAAGCGCCATTACATTAAACGCAAATAACACACCAAATAACTGTTCTGATACTTCATATAAATCTAAATAAATAAATGGTACTGAGGTCAAAAAGCAAAAAAATCCAAACGATACAAACATAGAACTGAGTATATCCGCACGCGCGTCTTTATTACTCAGTACTGTTTTATAGCTATCAAAAAATAG
>NZ_WTKW01000232.1:0-6960 GCF_011378745.1 Pseudoalteromonas sp. Z1A6 | reverse complement strand
ATAAAACAAAAAAGCCCCGCATTTTCATGCAGGGCTTTTAAATTTGCTGCTTGAGCAATATTAGCTCATAGCGCTTTGTAACTTTTTCATCGCTGTTTTTTCAAGCTGGCGAACACGTTCAGCAGATACACTGTACTTTTGTGCAAGCTCTTGAAGAGTCGCTTTATCATCCGACAACCAACGTGCGCTAACAATATCTTGTGAACGTTCGTCTAGTGTTTTAAGTGCGCTAAATAAACGAGTATGCGCTTGCTCTTTCCACTGTTCTTGTTCAACGTCGTCAGCTAAATCAGCTGCGCCATCTGTTAAATATTGTACTGGAGAGTACGTGCTTGTTGGTGCGTCGTCGTTATCGTCGCCCGTTAGGTCAAAGCCCATGTCTTGGCCGCTCATGCGCGATTCCATTTCACGTACTTCTTTTTCACTCACACCTAGCTCGCTAGCAACGGTACTAACCTCAGCTTGATTAAACCAACCTAAACGCTTTTTGTTTTTACGAAGATTAAAAAACAATTTACGTTGCGCTTTAGTGGTTGCAACTTTAACTATGCGCCAATTTTTAAGCACAAACTCGTGAATTTCGGCTTTAATCCAATGCACTGCAAACGATACTAAACGTACACCCACTGTAGGGTCAAAACGTTTAACCGCTTTCATCAGGCCTATATTACCTTCTTGAATAAGGTCAGCTTGTGGTAAGCCGTATCCCGAGTAGCCTTTAGCAATATGTGCTACAAAGCGTAAATGCGACATAATGAGTTGCTTGGCAGCACTAAGATCACCTTCTTCCTGAAGCTTTTTAGCAAGTTCTTGCTCTTGTTCAACTTTAAGCATAGGAATAGTGCTTACCGCTTGAAGGTAACCGTCCATGCTTGCGCTTTGTTGTCCGACTGTAAGTGCCATTGCGTATAAATCTTTACTCATTTTTCACCTCGGTGATAAACATTTGAAACTATCTTAGCACTCTTTCTTTAAGAGTGCTAACCCCAATTTAAAACTTTTTTAAAGTATAAATCAAGCAGTTTTTAGTATGTGTTTAGTCTACTACAAGCGACTGAATAAGTGATGAATTGAGGGGCTGCAGCAGGTTAACCTCGCTGCATCACCTTATTTACAACTCATTACTTCATGGGAGGATAGTACATAAATATGACAGTTTTAATAACAGGAGGTACAACCCAGTTCGGTACGATACGCATATCAAGCTGGGTTGGTTCACTTATAGTTTGCAGGATTGTTTATACTTTATCGGGTTCTATTTCTTTAATATATCGATTTACAGAAAGGTACGAGCCTACAAATCCTAAGCTTGTTGCAAGTAACACTAAAAAGCCGAGCTCATTAAGCGATAATCCAATTAACGAGAAGCTTGTTTGATACACCCCCGCTACACTACTCACAGCGCTTGAAAGCCACCACATCATTAATCCTACGCATATAAAGGCGAATAAACCACCTATTACACCATACCAAATACCGGTCCACAAAAATGGGGCATGTATAAAGGTGTTAGTTGCGCCGACTAGCTTCATTACTTGTATTTCTTCTTTTTTATCCATGATCGACAAACGGATGGTGTTACCAATAATAAGCGTCACTGAGGTAAGCAGTAATAATGCGATGGTTATTACACTTTCTTTCAGTAAATCTAGTAATGCATTTAAACGCTCTAGCCACGCTATATCGAGCTTACCAAAATCAACTTCACGTTCACTTTCTAATTTAGTTAGCAGTACTTTAGCGGCATTTGGGTGTCTGTGACGTTTTGTAGGAGTAACAAGTACCACATCAGGTAATGGGTTTTTATCTAAGTACTCTAAAGCTTGCCCAAAGCCAGATACGTCTTTAAATTCTGTTAGTGCTTTTTGCTTTGATATAAATTCAACGCTTTCCACTTCTGGATAAAGTGCTAAACGCTTTACTAATGTTTGCGTTTCTTGCTCGTTCATACTTTCTTTTACAAACAACGATATTTCACTCGCTTCTTCAAAACCACTACTTACTTGCTGTACGTTTTTAACAACGAGATAAAGTGTTGCAGGTAACGTTAGGCTCAAACCAAGTACAGCAATAGTCATCATAGATGCAAGCGGCGTACGCCACATTTCACCTAAGCTATGAACACCTTGGCGAAAAATATTAATAATGAAAAAATAGCTGCCAGCTAATACTGATTTTTTTTGCTTGTCGTTACTATTTTGACGACTTTTAAAAAGTAAACTCATAGTGCTCCCTCAGCGAGCGGATCTTGAAGCATGCGGCCATCTTTTAAGGTTAGACTGCGGTACTTCATACGTGCAACCAAACCTAAGTCATGCGTCGCTATAAGAACAGTGGTGCCGTGTTTATTAAAGTCCTCAAACAGCTTTAGGATTTCCATTGAAAGCTCAGGGTCTAGGTTACCTGTAGGCTCATCGGCTAACAGAATTGGCGGGGAATTTACGATTGCTCTGGCAATACCAACACGTTGCTGCTCGCCTCCAGAGAGCATAGACGGATGACATTTTATTTTGTCTATCAGGCCTACTTTATCAAGCGCACCATGAACACGTTTAGCTATTTGCTTATGGTGAGTACCCTCAATAATAAGAGGCAGTGCCACGTTATCAAAAATAGTATAGCGCTCTAGTAAACGGTGGTTTTGAAAAATAATACCTATATCACGGCGAGCATAAGGAATTTGACGCGAGTTTACTTTATTTAAATCAACACCGTTGATAAATACACTGCCTGCCGATGGACGTTCCATTAAGCTAATTAACTTAAGCAACGTACTTTTACCCGCACCACTGTGGCCGGTTAAAAAGGCAAGTTCACCCGGTTTAACATGAAAATTAACTTTTTCGAGGGCGCGGTGCCCTCCAGGATAAGTCTTACTTACTTGCTGAAAATTTATCATTTTTTTATTATGCCAATTCAATTAGTTTACTAATAAAATTGGTATTCCTCGCAATTAAAAAGGGAGCAAGCTCCCTCTTTTGGTAAATTAAACGTCGTCCTCATCTTGGCTAAATAACGCATCAATAAAGTCATCGCTTTTAAAAGCGCGTAAATCATCAATACCTTCACCAACACCAATGTAACGAATTGGAATATTAAACTTATCTGCAACCGCAAAAATAACACCACCCTTTGCAGTTCCATCAAGTTTTGAAAGCGTAATACCAGTTAAGCCAACGCATTGATTAAATAAGTTCACTTGGCTAATTGCATTTTGACCTGTGCCAGCATCAATGGTTAGCATCACTTCGTGCGGCGCATCAGGATCAATTTTTTTCATAACACGAGCTATTTTTTCAAGCTCCTGCATTAAGTTATCTTTATTTTGCAAGCGACCCGCTGTATCTGCAATTAACACATCTATATTACGTGCTTTTGCAGCTTGGAATGCATCAAAAACAACCGATGCACTATCTGCACCCGTATGCTGTGCAATAACAGGAATGCTGTTACGTTCACCCCAAACCTGAAGTTGCTCAACAGCAGCCGCTCTAAACGTATCGCCAGCAGCCAGCATAACCGACTTACCTTCGCTTTGAAATTGCTTAGCCATCTTACCAATAGTCGTTGTTTTACCAACGCCATTTACGCCCACCATTAAAATAACAAATGGCTTTTTATCTTTGGTAATTACTAAAGGCTGTTCAGCCGTTTTTAGCATCGCCGCCATTTCTTGTTTCATTAACTCATAAAGCGCATCACCATCTTTTAACTGCTTACGGTTTGCAGCATCAGTTAAGCTATCAATCAACTTCATGGTGGTATCAACGCCTAAATCGGCGGTGAGCAGCTGTGTTTCAAGATCTTCAAATAATTCGTCATCTATTTTTTTACCACTAAAAATAGATGCAAAACCAGAACCTATATTAACGCGAGTTTTTAACAAGCCCTTTTTAAGACGAGAGAAAAACCCTTCTTTTTTCGGCTTTTCTGCTTTTTTAGCTTCTTCTATTGCAAGTTCTTCTGCAATGCGTTCTTGCTCTAAACGCTCATTTTCTGCTTTTTCAGCAGTAATGCGCTCTTGCTCTAAACGCTCGTTTTCTGCTTTTTCCGCTGCAATGCGCTCTTGCTCTAAACGTTCGTTTTCTGCTTTTTCTAAAGCAATGCGCTCTTGCTCTAAACGTTCATTTTCTGCTTTTTCAGCTGCAATGCGCTCTTGTTGTAAACGCTCGTTTTCTGCTTTTTCAGCCGCAATGCGCTCTTGCTCTAAACGCTCATTTTCTACTTTTTCAGCAGTAATGCGTTCTTGCTCTAAACGCTCACTCTGAGTTTTTTCAGCCGCAATACGTTCTTGTTCTAAACGCTCGTTCTGAGCTTTCTCAGCAGTAATACGTTCTTGTTCTAAGCGCTCGCTTTCTGCTTTATCAGCAGCAATGCGTTCTTGCTCTAAACGCATTTGCGCTTCTTGTTCTGCTAAACGTTTTGCTTGATCTTGTCTTTGTGCTTCAGCATCTGCTTGTTCTTTTGCTAATAACTCAGCATTCGCTTGCTCTATTGCAAGCTTTTCAGCCTTTACAGCTTCATCCTTTTTTTCAAGGCGTATTTGCTCTAGTCGCTCAGCCTCTATTTTTTCTGCAGCCAATCGCTCTTGCTCTAACAGCATCTGCGTTTCTTGATCGGCTAAACGTTGTGCGTGTTCTTGTCTTTGCGCTTCTGCATCAGCTTGTTGTTTTGCAAGTAATTCAGCATTGGCCTGCTCAATGGCAATCTTTTCTGCGTTTTCAGCACGCTCTTGCTCTAAACGTTTTGCTTCAATTTGTTCAGAAGCAATACGCTCCAGCTCTAAGCGCTCTGTTTCGGCTTCTGCTTTTAAACGTTCAGCTTCAGCTTGCTCCTGTGCTAGCTTTTCTTGCTCTGAACGTTTAGCTTCAATTTTTT
This sequence comes from Pseudoalteromonas sp. Z1A6, assembly GCF_011378745.1. Taxonomy (NCBI): domain Bacteria; kingdom Pseudomonadati; phylum Pseudomonadota; class Gammaproteobacteria; order Alteromonadales; family Pseudoalteromonadaceae; genus Pseudoalteromonas; species Pseudoalteromonas sp. Z1A6. The sequence goes on along the minus strand of NZ_WTKW01000232.1, from coordinate 2,082 downwards.
CAGCAGCAATACGCTCCTGCTCTAAGCGCTCTGTTTCGGCCTCTGCTTTTAAACGTTCAGCTTCAGCTTGCTCCTGTGCTAGCTTTTCTTGCTCTAAACGTTTAGCTTCAATTTGTTCAGCAGCAATACGCTCCTGCTCTAAGCGCTCTGCTTCGGCTTCTGCTTGTAAGCGTTCAGTTTCAGCCTGCTGCGCAAGCTTTTCTTGCTCTAGCTTCTGCGCTTCTTCTTGCGCTAATGCTTGTTGTTTATCAGCGGCTGCTTTTTGCTCTGCTTCTTTTTTATCTGACTTGCCAAAACCGAGCCACGACATGAATTTACTTTTTTTTGTCATACTTGCTAATAACCACTTATAAAAATCTGATAAACTAAAATTTGAAATAGCTTGGCAATGCCCAGCAATAGTTGCAAATAAATACAACCATTCAAAACGTAAGTGTTCAATAGTAACACTTTTAATACGGTTGAAAAATGAAGCTACACGTAATCGCCGATAATATTATCTGAGCTAGATACCATATACCATTTTTTAGTGAGCTAAATGAGAAAAAAAACAACGCAAAATAAAGCTACTAACAAGTCCAGTGATGGCTTTATTAGAGTAATTAGCGGACAATTTCGAGGCCGAAAACTTCCCGTTAAAAATGTAGATGGCTTAAGGCCTACTACCGACCGAATCAAAGAAACTGTATTTAACTGGTTAATGCAAGATACGCGTGACGCAAATGTACTTGATTGTTTTGCAGGTTCTGGTGGGTTAGGGTTTGAAGCGCTATCTCGTTTTGCTAAAAGTGCTATATTTATCGAGCTCGACTCATCAGCAGCTAAGCAATTAGAGCAAAACATCAGCACTTTAAAACTCGACAATGCACACGTTAAACATACTAATTCGATCTCCTTTTTAGAGCAAAAAAACATAAGTGAAGCGTTTAATCTTGTATTTGTTGACCCACCATTTCGTAGAGATTTAGCACAAACAACCTGCGATTTATTAGAAAAAAACCAATGGTTAAGCGACAATGCATTAATTTATGTTGAAGTAGAAACCGAATTAACCACCTTTAACAACCCAAGCAACTGGTTGTTAATTAAAGAAAAAAAGGCAGGGCAAGTGTTTTGTAAGCTCTACCAGCGCCAAGCAAATTAATACTGTTTTACATGATGCGTTTCTGTTAATATTGTCCTTTACATGTGGTGTTGCTTCGGATTACAATACCGCACCATTTTTGAACCACTTGATCAATGTTTGATCAACTTGAGCAACGCTCATAATTTAGGTAGGTGAATTTTTAATGCCAGTAATTAAAGTAAGAGAGAACGAACCGTTTGACGTAGCACTTCGTCGCTTCAAGCGTTCATGTGAAAAAGCAGGAATCCTTTCAGAAGTTCGTCGTCGCGAGCACTATGAAAAACCAACAGCTGAGCGTAAGCGTAAAAAAGCTGCTGCAGTAAAACGTCACATGAAAAAACTTTCTCGTGATAACGCACGTCGCGTTAAATTATACTAATATATTAGGTCTTGTATAAATGAGCCTTTTAATAACGCTAAAAGATGCGCAAAAAGATGCGATGCGAGCTAAAGACAAACAACGTCTTAACCCTATTCGTATGGTACTTGCTGCAATCAAGCAACGTGAAATTGACGAGCGCATAGAACTAGACGACGCAGGTATTACCTCCGTTATAGTGAAGCTTGTTAAACAACGTCGTGACTCTTACACTCAGTACAAAGATGCTGGGCGTGATGATTTAGCTGATATTGAAGCCAATGAAATAGTAGCACTTGAAACTTTTTTACCTCAACAATTGAGTGAAGAAGAAATTATTGCTCTCATTGATGCGGCTATTGCTGATACTAACGCAGCAGGTATGCAAGACATGGGTAAAGTAATGGGTATAATCAAAAGCAAAGCCGAAGGTCGTGCCGATATGGGCAAGATTTCTGGTTTAATTAAGCAACGATTAACTGCCTAATACTCCCACATACATTAAAGTATGATTGAAGTAAACCGAGCCTTGCGCTCGGTTTCTTTGTTTTTAACTTTAATAAAAAGTATACCTATTAGGTTACTTTAAAATGAAATT
>NZ_WTKW01000231.1:0-6979 GCF_011378745.1 Pseudoalteromonas sp. Z1A6 | reverse complement strand
TGATGGTTTTTTAGGTGGCCGATGGCACGCAGAAAAAATTATTAAAATTGACTATTTAAATAAATCTATGTCCATCCTGCAATCTTTAGATGAAATAAACTTATACAAATTCAAGAAGATAAAACTAGGTTTTCAAAAAGACTCGCAACAAAAATACACCACCGCATTTCCTAGAATCGAAATAAAAGTTCAAGGGATAGAATACCAAATGCTTTTAGATACTGGTGCAACATCAATATTAACCGATGCAGCGGCAAAGCATATACAAGGTACATCAAAGGTAGTAGGTACTTCTTTTATTTCAGCCAGTATTTTTGAAAATTGGAAAACTCAAAATCCAAGTTGGGCTGTTATTGAAAAGGCGGAGTCTAATACTGGAGAATCAATGATAAAGGTCCCTAAAGTTATGATTGCCGAGCAAGTTACAGGGCCGGTTTGGTTTACACGGAGGGCAGATAATAACTTCCACAAATTCATGTCATCAATGATGGATAAAAAAATAGATGGAGCTTTAGGTGGTTCGGCTCTTCAATATTTTGAATTGGTAATTGATTATATAGACGAGTCTGCATATTTAAAGAGTGAATTCTGAACAATTAACTTCTCAGCTGGCACGTACCCATTATGTCGGCTTCGAATGCTTGAACTCACACCGAACAACGGATATTCAGAATCTATTGGGATTAGCTAAGCGATACTAAGAGGAAGTTTTCCCCTTTTTTACATAGTAAAACAACCTTTCCTAAGAACAATATTTATTAATGTCAATAACTTACACTATTTGCTATTAATAGAAACTCATAAAATAAGGACGTTTTCGCGCTAGAATAGGGAAAGTGTCCACTGATAAAGCCGTTATGTAGCTTGGAGGATAATCATGCAACATGTCATAAATGTGTTAGAGCCTATTTTTCAAGAACATGGTTGTAGGGTCAAGTCGGCACCTGAGGAGTCTCTAACGATATTTAAACTCAGAGCTCATGGTCATGGTCATGGTGTTCCTGATGAGGTGACTAAACAGTTAACCTCCTTTTATTTACAAGTTGCAGAAGTTCCTTGTTTGGACTCATTTGTTGTACATGGTTGTAATGAAATCATCATATTCGAGTGGTGGCAGGACGGGGAGCTATGGCTAGGTACAAGGGATTATTACATTTTACGTTGGTCATCTGAGAAAGCACGTTTTTGTATTGGGGGATGCAAACAACGTAAGCTTCAGCAATGAAGAATAGTTTATAATGTTTTCCGATGCCGTTGTAGCTCTAGCCAATGTATATTCGTGATGTTGAGTTTTTATGCTACATAAGAAAGGTATTTAAACTAAACAAAAAAACAGTGAGTTACGATTTGTTTTGCTACGCATTTCACCCCACAATTTTTGTCCGCATAAGGCGGCGTTATTAACGTCCGCAATTGGCACTTACCTGCCAATAATAGTCATATCACTCCCACCGGCACTCGCGCATATTTACTTTGTCGCTTTTAAACAGCACACCTTCTGATAGTAGCTTTTCGCGCTGTTCTTGGTATTTTTCGCTACCTGCAGGGAATGATATTTTACCTTGGCTATTCACTACCCTGTGCCAAGGTATAACCGAGTCGTTTGGCATCATTTTTAATAAGCGCCCGACCAACCGTGAGTTTTGCGGGTAGCCCGCAAGTGCTGCAACTTGCCCGTAACTTGCTACTTTTCCTACTGGTATGCCTGCGATAACAGTATAAATAAGCGTTTCTTTATCAATATCCATTGTTGTTAGAATATTCCTTACTTAATTGTTTAAATTGCTCCCAGATAGTACGCGCTACAGGGCCGTGGTGCATTGCATGCTGCCTAAAGGCTCTAATTTGCGCGCTAAATTTATGCTCTCGGTCAGTTATGTGTATTTCTTGAAGTAAGCCTGCTTTTATTTCAGGGTCGCAGTGCTCTAAGCTCATCATTGCCCAACCCGCGCCTGAGAGTAAAAACGATTTTAGGGTAGATACATCATCAATTTTCATCATGGCGGAGCCTTTCGAGTACGATAGCCTGTCGCTGTCGATACTCAAGTCACTTTCAAACATGGCTAAACACGGATACGTTTGCAGTTCGCTATAGGTGAGTTTTTGAGGGAGTACGCCTTTAGCGCTCACAATGCCAATATCGAGCCTACCTATGGGGACGCTTTCTAAATCGCCTGTTGCATGAAATAAATCAAACCACGGGCCAATGCCTAATTCGGCTTGTCCGCTGTTTACTTGCTCTAATGAAATAAAGCGTTTTCCGCTTGTTAAGCTAAATTCTGTGCTTGTAAACAACCTAAAAGTATTACTTATGATCTCGTTGTAACTTTGCATATGGCAAAGTTGTTCGTAACAAATTCTAAATTGGGGCTCATTACCGAGTGCCAATTCTTTAGCAAGTTGTGCCAGCTCGTCGTTGGCATGCAAGAGTTGCTTCGCTTCGCGATGAAAAATACGCCCTTTTTCAGTAAGCTGTAATCGGTACTTACTTCTGTCTAGTAACTCAAACCCTATTTTTTCTTCTAGATTTTTAATAGCGAGTGTAAGCGCTGGCTGTGTTTTATGTAGCTTTAGTGCTGCCCCGCTTAAGCTCGCGCTTTGCACTATGGCATCTAAAATTATTAATTGATTCAGCTTCATATAGCACTCTGCAACATTATAAGTAAAACTTATTGAGTTTCTAAAATTTAATGATTTTTATTTTATATGTTTGCAGCGTATGCTGCACTTAATTATTTTGCCATCATTGCAACGGAGAAGACATGAAACTCTTTCGTCTATGTTTATTAACAACGACTTTACTTAGCTTAATAGCCTGTTCTGAGCCAGAACAACAAGTTAAAGAAGAGCCCATTCGCCCAGTTAAATTATTCAACATAGGTCATGATTCTCAAACTAACATTCGTAGTTTTCCTGCTGAAGTTGTTGCAAACCAAGGCTCGTACCTTGCTTTTAGAGTAAATGGCGAACTTATTAAGTTTCCGGTTCTTGCTGGTGAACACGTTGAAAAAGGTGATTTATTAGCAAAGCTAGACCCAGAAGATTTTCAGCTACAGTTTGACGAGCGTAAAGCACGCTTTGAACTGGCAAAATCACAACTTGGTCGTATTGAGCAATTGTTTGAGAAAAAAATCACCAGCCAATCAGAATTAGATCAAGCCACTGCTAATATGCAAATTGCTGAATCTGCATTTAGAATTGCACAAACGAACCTTGAGTACAGTGAACTACGCGCACCATTTTCAGGCACAGTGGCTAAGGTGTTTGTTAAAAACTTTGAAAATATTCAAGCAAAGCAAAATATATTACGCTTAGAAACACGCGATTTAATGGACGTAGAAATTCAGGTTCCTGAAAAAATAGTCGCTCGCTTTAAAAAAGGCACCGATTACCACCCTACTGTAAAGTTTGATGGCTTTGACGACAAAGAATACATACTTGATATTAAAGAGTGGGATACCCAAGCAGATCCTGCAACACTTACTTATAAAGTTGTATTTTCGCTACCAGTACCTGAGGACTTTAATTTACTAGCCGGTATGACGGGTAGCGTGCTTATTGATTTAAGTAAAGTAACGCGCTCGCAAGTTGCTTATACAATCTTACCTATCGAGTCGGTGTTTTCTGAGCCGCAAGAATCAATTGAAGATAACGCCTACGTATGGCTTTTTGATTCAAAAACTAGCCAAGTGCATAAACAAGCTGTAAAGGTTGGCCAGTTGCACCGCGATGGCATTGAAGTATTAAGCGGTATTGAAGAAGGCCAAATTGTGGTTTCTGCCGGTGTGCATTCACTAAAAGAAGGCATGAAAGTAAGAGCATGGAATAAAGAGCGAGGCTTATAATTATGAGCTTTGCACAACTCTCCATAGAGAAAAAAGTAATCAGTTGGATGTTTACGCTGCTGCTATTAATTGGCGGTAGTGTGTCGTACTTTGATTTAGGGCAACTAGAAGACCCTGAGTTTACGCTTAAAAAAGCCATGGTTATTACCATGTACCCTGGCGCTTCGCCGCAGCAAGTTGAAGAAGAAGTCACTTTTCCGATTGAAAACGCGATTCAGCAATTGCCTTATGTCGATTACGTTACGTCTATTTCATCTAACGGTAAATCACAAATTTCTGTAGAAATGAAAAGCAATTATCGTAAAGAACAGCTTCGCCAAATTTGGGATGAAATGCGTCGTAAAATTAACGACCTTTCTCCGTCATTACCCAGTGGTGTTTACCCAAGCACTATTTTGGACGACTTTGCCGATGTTTACGGTGTTATGTATTCGGTAACCGGCGATGGTTATTCGTATGATGAGCTTAAAGATTACATCGATTTTTTAAAGCGCGAACTGGTATTGGTTAAAGGCGTTAGTAAAGTAACCGTTGCGGGCCAACAACAAGCGCAAGTAATGGTTGAAGTTTCTACGCGTAAACTCGCTCAATTAGGTATTGCGCCAAGCCATATATTCCAGTTATTGCAATCGCAAAATACGGTATCTAACGCGGGTAAAATTCGCGTGGGCGATGAATCAATTCGCTTGCATCCTACTGGTGAATTTAAAGATGTAAAAGAGCTCGAAACCTTATTAATTTCAAAATCAGGTGCCAATGAGCTTATTTATTTAGGCGATGTAGCAAAGGTTTACAGAGAGTACGCAGAAGTACCAAATAACATTATTCGTTATAACTCTCAGCAAGCTTTACTTATTGGCGTGTCGTTTATGTCGGGTGTTAACGTGGTTGATGTGGGTAAAAACATAGACGAGCATTTAGCATCACTTGAATATCAACGCCCTCATGGTATTCACATAAATTCGGTATACAACCAACCACAAGAGGTTCAAAAATCGGTTGATGGTTTTATTATCAGCTTACTTGAAGCCATTGCGATTGTTATTGTTGTACTGCTGTTATTTATGGGTTTAAAAAGCGGCATTTTAATTGGTGGTATTTTACTGCTTACTGTACTGGGTACGTTTATATTTATGAAGTTGTTTGCTATCGACTTGCAACGTATATCGCTTGGGGCACTTATTATTGCTCTTGGTATGCTGGTCGATAACGCAATAGTCGTCACCGAAGGCATACTGATAAACCTCAAACGTGGCCAAACAAAACTCAAAGCGGCTGTTAATATTGTTGAGCAAACAAAATGGCCTTTACTAGGTGCAACAGTTATTGCAGTAACTGCATTTGCGCCAATTGGTTTAAGCTCTGATGCCAGTGGTGAATTTGCCGGTAGCTTGTTTTGGGTGTTGTTTATTTCGCTTTTATTAAGCTGGATAACAGCCATTACGCTAACGCCATTTTTTGCCAATTTAATGTTTAAAGAAAACGAATTTAAAAACGAAGAAGGCCAAGAAGATGAAGACCCATACAAAGGCTTTATTTTTAATGGTTACAAAGCGATTTTAGATTTAGCGCTGCACTTTAGAAAAACCACGCTTATATTAATGGTTGTTTTACTGTGTACTGCGGTTATTGGTTTTGGCTCTGTAAAACAGTCGTTTTTTCCTGCCTCTAATACACCTATGTTTTATGTAGATTACTGGCAAGAGCAAGGCTCTGATATTCGATCAACCCTTGAGGGCGTTAAAAAACTTGAAGAGTTTTTACAAAAAGAAGACCTTGTTGAAGAAGTAACAAGTACAACAGGCCAAGGTGCACCGCGCTTTATGCTTACCTACGCGCCAGAAAAATCATATCCCGCGTACGGGCAATTAATTATTCGTGTTGCCGACAGAGAAGCCGTAGCAACTGTAATGCAAACAGTGCGTGATTACTCAAGCAATCATGCACTCTCTGCACAGCTTAAAATTAAACCGATGGAAATTGGCCCCTCTACTGATGCAAAAATAGAAGCACGTTTTTCGGGCCCTGATCCTGTTATTTTAAGACAACTCGCTGCTACAGCCGAAGAATTGATTGGTAGCGACGATGGCGCCTATAATATTCGTGATGACTGGCGCGCACGTACTAAAATGATTCGCCCGCAATTTAACGAGCAAAAAGCACGTCGATTAGGCATTAGTAAATCAGACTTAGACAATGTATTACTAACGAGCTTATCGGGTAAACAAGTGGGCGTATATCGCGATGGCACGCAATTGCTACCCATTATTGCTCGCTCTCCTGCTAACGAGCGCTTAAACGTAGAAAGCGTACACGACCTTCAAATATACAGCCCAGTTCTTGGTGTATTTGTACCAGTGACTCAAGTTGTAGACGAATTTGATGTGCAGTGGGAAGACAGCCTAATAATGCGCCGCGATCGCAAACGTACTATTACAGTAATGGCCGATAATAATGTATTAGGGGATGAAACACCTGCAAAACTATTTGCCCGTATTCGCGGTCCGATAGAGAACATGGAACTACCGCGTGGTTACCAACTAGAATGGGGCGGCGAGTTTGAGTCATCAAGCAAGGCGCAAAAAGCAATATTTGGCTCATTACCGCTGGGTTATTTAGCTATGTTTGCAGTAACCGTACTACTTTTTAACTCGCTCAAACAGCCACTTGTTATTTGGGCAACTGTGCCGTTGGCTATTATTGGTGTAAGCGCGGGTTTGTTAGCTATGAATGCGCCGTTTAGCTTTATGGGGCTACTTGGTTTGTTAAGCTTAAGCGGTATGCTAATTAAAAACGGTATTGTATTAGTTGATCAAATAAATCTTGAATTAAGGGAAGGTAAATCGCCCTATGAAGCCGTGTTTGACTCTGGTGTGAGCCGTGTGCGACCAGTTGCAATGGCAGCTATAACGACTATTTTGGGTATGATCCCGCTGTTATTTGACGTGTTTTTTCAGTCAATGGCGGTAACAATTATGTTTGGTTTGGGCTTTGCTACAATTTTGACTTTAATTGTAGTGCCGGTACTGTACACGGTTATATTTAGAATTGATTACGAGCCACGTAAGTAGTTAAACATATAATTGGTTAACATTAAAAAATGCCACAGGCTCAAAATCCTGTGGCATTTTTAT
>NZ_WTKW01000230.1:0-7005 GCF_011378745.1 Pseudoalteromonas sp. Z1A6 | reverse complement strand
CTATACTATTTGTTGCTACAACATGTAGTGCTCTTAGTAAACTTTTATAGTTAGTACTAAACATAATGAATTCACATTCGGCTTTTGTGTTTCATACTCTAAAGCTAAAGTGTAATAAAATTAATTTTAAGTAAAACTGTAAAGTAAATCAGTTAAATTAAGTTAGGCACTTTTGCCGCTTAAGTGATTTAAGTTACAAAAATCTATCCTTTAGGAGAGGAAACATGAAAACAATGACTCAAAAACAACAGGGTTTCACCCTAATTGAATTAATGATTGTAGTAGCAATCATCGGTATTCTTGCTGCAATTGCATTACCTCAGTATCAAGGCTATACGGCAAAATCTCAAGCAACTGCTTGTTATCAAGAAATTGCGCCAGGTAAAACTCAGTTTGAAATTTTAACATTAGACGGTACTGGTGTTACTGCAAATGCTGCGAATGGCTCACAAATTGGTTTAGGCGATGCAAAATCATGTTCTCTTCATGCTGTTACAGCAACTACAATTGTAGGTACTATGCAAGGTAGCGCCCCAATTGATGGCGAGACACTTACACTTTCACGTGATGCAGATTCAGGCGCATGGACTTGTGCTGCAAGTGCCGGTGTTGCAGATACATCTTTGTTACCTGAAGAATGTCGATAGAAGTAAAGCTTAGTTCAAAGTAAGTTTGAGCCATAAGTACTATGAACAAAAATGGCTTTACAATAATTGAGCTAATGATATCAATACTTATACTCGCTATTTTAGCGAGTATAAGTTTTTCTATATATCAAAAGTTTTATTCTAAAACTCTTGTTCTTGGTTGTTTTACCGAAGTATCCAGTGCACGCTCTGCCTTTGAAATAATAAAAAATGAAAATGTCAACGTCATACCATCAGACAATTTAACCCAATTAAGTATTAGTTCGGCAACATCCTGCAAACATCATCAATTAAAAGTTGATGGAATAATCGGTCATATAGCAGATGGAAAAAATATTTCTGGCTCAAAAATCAGTTTAACTAGAGATCCATTAAGTGCAGAATGGCAATGTCAAATTTATGATGCTCCGTCTACATTCCAAGTTGATTACCTACCTAATGGTTGTATATTAAACTAAGTTACACCGATTAATTAAGGCTCTACGATGTCTACAAAAAGTGACAAAAAAGACATAAGTACATTTCAGTGGATAGGCGTTAGCGCCAGAGGAAAACGCCTTGAAGGAGAGCTTACCGGGAATAGTATCGCGTTAGTAAAAGCACAACTTCGAAAACAAGGTATTACGCCTTCAAAAGTAAAGCGTAAAGCAAAGCCATTATTTGGTATTCAAAGCGTTCAAAAAATAACACCAAAAGATATTGCCCTTGTTACTCGCCAAATAGCGACTATGTTGATGGCCGGTGTACCATTAATCCAATCAATAGAAATGATTGGTACTGGAGCAACAAATAAAAGTCTCGGTAAATTAATGGAAACTATTGCTGATGAAGTAAAAGCAGGCCAACCTTTATCTACAGCGCTTAGAAAACATCCGCGCTATTTTGATGACTTATATTGTGATTTAGTTGCATCAGGTGAGCAATCAGGTGCGCTTGATAGAATATTTGATCGCGTAGCTTTATACAAAGAAAAGTCTGAAGCACTCAAATCAAAAATTAAAAAGGCAATGTTTTATCCTATTTCAGTATTAGTGGTCGCACTAATAGTTACTTCTATCCTTTTAATATTTGTTGTACCTCAATTTCAAGATATTTTTGCAGGCTTTGGTGCAGAACTTCCCGCTTTCACCTTGTTTGTAATAGGTATATCAGACTTTATGCAAGCCTATTGGTGGATGATTCTCATTGGAATGTTTGCTTTTGGATACGCGTTTAAAGAAGCAAAATTGAAAAGCCTAAAACTCAGGGACGCGACCGACAGAGCCATACTAAAACTCCCTATTATTGGTATGATTTTAAATAAAGCAGCAGTTGCTCGCTATGCACGAACTCTTTCGACTACGTTTGCTGCAGGTGTGCCGCTGGTTGATGCGCTTGATTCTGCCGCAGGCGCTTCAGGTAATGCTGTTTACCGTTATGCCATTTTAGATATAAAAGCAGAGGTTAGCTCTGGTAATCAGATGAACTGGGCAATGCGTAACTCAAAAATATTCCCTGATATGGTAATACAAATGGTCGCTATTGGTGAGGAGTCTGGCTCACTAGATGGCATGCTCGCAAAAGTAGCCACTATTTACGAGCAAGAAGTTGATGATGCTGTAGATGGTCTTTCAAGCTTGCTTGAGCCTCTTATTATGGCTGTACTAGGTGTACTTGTTGGTGGTTTAATTATTGCTATGTATTTACCTATTTTCCAACTTGGCTCTGTTGTTTAATACCTTTAAAAAATATAAACACCTATTTAAAAACACACATAGTCGCGATTTTATATCGCGCAATAATTGTAACAATCGCGGGGTAATAGTAACAGTCGCGGGGTAAACCACGTAGTCGCGATTTTACATCGCGTTTTTAATTACGATTTTAAATCGCACAATAATGGTAACAGTCGCGGGGTAAACCCGCTGCTACGGTGCCGTGGCATTAACCACGTAGTCGCGATTTTACATCGCGTTTTTAATTACGGCTTTACATCGCGCAATAATGGTAACAATCGCGGGATAAACCCGCTGCTACGGTGCCGTGGCATAAACCGCGGAGGCGCGATTTTATATCGCGTTTTTAATTACGATTTTATATCGCGCAGTTAATAGTAACCGTCGCGGGATAAACCCGCTGCTACGGTGCCGTGGCATAAACCGCGTAGTCGCGATTTTATATCGCGTTTTTAATTACGATTTTATATCGCGCAATAATGGTAACAATCGCGGGGTAAACCCGCTGCTACGGTGCCGTGCATAAACCGCGTAGTCGCGATTTTATATCGCGTTTTTAATTACGATTTTACATCGCGCAGTAATAGTAACTGTCGCGGGATAAACCCGCTGCTACGGTGCCATAGCATAAACCGCGTAGTCGCGATTTTATATCGCGTTTTTAATTACGATTTTACATCGCGCTGTTAATTGGTATTATTAAAAAATTTTAGTTTTAGGTAAACAAATGCAAAGTATTATAGAAGTAATGCAAAGCCAATTGTGGTTTTATTTAACCACAGTTGGCTTAATTAGTTTATGTGTTGGTAGCTTTTTAAATGTCGTTATTTATCGCTTACCGTTAATGATGCAACGTGAGTGGCAAAGTGAATGCAGACTACTGCTAGAAGATGAACTTACAGCTAATAAATCTAAACAAGCCAACACCAGCGAGCCTTTTAACTTAGTAAAACCCAATTCTACCTGCCCTAAATGCAAAACAGCCATAAAGCCTTGGCAGAATATTCCTATTATTAGTTGGTTAATACTTAAAGGTAAATGCGCAAGTTGCAGTAACCCTATTTCTGCTCGCTACCCTGCTGTAGAGGCTATTACTGCCCTATTAAGTTTAGTTGTTGCTTATAGCTTTGGTGCAACCGAGCTAGCCCTTTTATATATTTTTGTAACTTGGATATTAGTAGCGCTAACTTTTATTGATATTGATCACATGTTATTGCCAGATCAACTTACACTTCCGCTTGTGTGGCTTGCACTTATTACCTCGGTAATGGGTTACACAATTATACCAACCGATGCCATTATTGGTGCGGCTTGTGGTTATTTAAGCTTATGGAGCGTGTTTTGGCTATTTAAGTTATTAACCGGTAAAGAAGGCATGGGCTATGGCGATTTTAAGCTACTCGCTGTATTTGGGGCGCTACTTGGCTGGCAGTCATTACTTACTATTATTCTGCTTTCGAGCGTAGTAGGTGCCATTATAGGTATTGCACTTTTGAGCATACAAGGTAAAGACAAAGCTACCCCTATCCCTTTTGGGCCTTATTTAGCGATAGCAGGCTGGATTGCAATGCTTTGGGGTAACCAAATTCAAGGCGCTTATTTTAATTTAATTGGCTATTAACGTGAGCGAGCAAATAACTAAAGTAAACAGCTGGGTATTAGGATTAACTGGTGGTATTGGCTGTGGTAAAACAGCCATTAGTAATATGTTTGAAGAGCTTGGTATTACAATAGTTGATGCCGATATAATTGCGCGTCAAGTAGTAGAGCCAAACAGCAAAGGTCTAAAAGCGATTATCCAACACTTTGGTGAGCATATTTTATTGCCAGATGGCACATTAAATAGAGCAGAGCTACGTGCAAAAATATTTACTAACAACAGTGACAAAGAATGGCTTAATGCGTTACTGCACCCTCTTATACGGATAAAAATACTAAACGATTTAAATAATGCAACTAGCCCTTATGCTGTTTTAGTAGCGCCTTTATTGTTTGAAAACAGCCTTGATAAGTATTGCGACCATACCTTACTTATTGATGTGCCAACCTCTGTACAAATAGCGCGTACAGCAAAACGTGACAACACAAGTATTGAGCAAGTTAAAAGTATTATTGCCTCACAAATGTCACGTGCCGATAAACAGCAAAAAGCGGATGATATTTTAAATAATGACCGCAGTTTAGGCTTAGTGCATATAGAACTTGTTGATCTACATAAAAAGTATCTACAATATGCATTACACAACAAAACTAACTCACATTAACACTGTCCTAACTCACACAAACTCGTATTTTAGTTAGTAAAATCCCAACAAAGAATGAAAGGTGATGTAATCCCCTTCTTTTTTCTGATAAATTGCTTACTATTGAAGGAATAAAACAGGTGCGCAATGAATATTAACTCACCGTTATTGAGAAAATTTATAACCCTTGGCCGCATTGATGCCGACACGGTTAAAAACAAACAAAATGAATTTGCCTCAACAGCTGAGCTTATTTCTAAATGTGGAAAAATCGATAGTAATGATTTAGCTGAACAATGTATCGATTTGTTTCGCGTACCCTATTTTGATTTAAAAGATTTTGATCCGACTAGAATCCCGGCCGATCTTGTAAAAGAAAAGCTGATCCGTAAGCACCATATTTTACCGCTTGTTCAAAAAGATCGAAAAGTTTATATAGCAGCATCAGACCCAACAGATTACGGCGCATTCGAAAACTTTGAGTTTAGTACTGGCCTCTCATGCGAAGTTGTTGTTGTTGATTATATTCAACTTGATGCAAAAATTGAGCAATTACTAGATGCCGCTGGCAGTTTAAATTTAACAGATGACGAGTTTCAGGAATTTGCTGATTTAGACTCAGAAAGCCAAAGAGATACAGCACCACAAGATGACGACAAAGACGATGCGCCTATCATCGTATACATCAACAAAATTTTAATGGATGCCATTAAAAAAGGCGCTTCTGATTTACACTTTGAACCTTACGAGCACAAGTACCGTATTCGTTTTCGCATTGATGGCATTTTGCATGAAGTGGCAAGCCCACCTAATACATTAGCAACCAAGCTTTCTGCGCGTATTAAAGTAATGTCGCGACTCGATATTGCCGAAAAACGCAAACCACAAGATGGTCGTATAAAGCTAAAAATTACTGAACGCAAAAGTATCGACTTTCGTGTGAGTACTATGCCTACCTTGTGGGGCGAAAAAATAGTAATGCGTATCCTTGATTCATCAAGCGCCATGTTAGGTATTGATGTATTAGGTTACGAGCCTGAGCAGAAAAAGCTCTATATGGATGCGCTTGCCCAGCCTCAAGGGATGATATTGGTAACCGGGCCAACAGGCTCTGGTAAAACGGTATCGCTATACACCGGTTTAAATATACTGAATCAGCCAGAGCGTAATATTAGTACTGCGGAAGATCCGGTTGAGATTAACCTTGAAGGTGTAAACCAAGTACAAATTAATATTAAAGCCGATATGACTTTTGCCAACGCACTGCGTGCATTTTTACGTCAAGATCCTGATGTAGTTATGGTGGGTGAAATACGTGATATTGAGACTGCTGAAATATCAATAAAAGCGGCGCAAACAGGTCACTTGGTTTTATCAACATTGCATACAAACTCAGCGCCGGAAACAATTACCCGTTTATTAAATATGGGTGTACCCGCTTATAACGTAGCAAGCTCAATCAGCTTAATTATAGCCCAGCGTTTAGCACGTCGTTTGTGCCCTAAATGTAAAACGCCAGAACAACTGCCGAGCGAAGAACTAGCTCGCCAAGGATTCAGCACTAAGCAAATTGAAGAAATGACGTTGTATACGCCTAAAGGGTGTGATAGCTGTACCGATGGTTATAAAGGCCGAGTAGGTATTTACGAAGTAATGCAAATTACCCCTGAAATTGCCCAAATTATTATGCGCGGTGGTAACTCGCTTGAAATAGCTGACGTTTCACTTAAAGCCGGATTTAATAATTTACGTTTATCGGGTTTACGCAAAGCAGCCGATGGCCTTACATCCCTTGGTGAAATTAATCGCGTAACTAATTTTTAAAAGCCCATAGCAATGGCTACAAGGTTCTGAACACCAAGTTCAGAGCCTTACTTATATCTAGAGACTTATACCTAGAGACTCATATCTAAGTAATGTAAAATGCAGAAAAAGATTGTAAAGAGTAAATTATGCCTACTATTGTAAACTGCCCGACCTGCAAAACTAAAGTTGAATGGTCAGAGCAAAGCCCATTTCGCCCTTTTTGCTCAAAGCGCTGTCAGCTAATTGATTTAGGTGAATGGTCGTTTGAAAATAACAAAATTTCTGCACCAATGACCTCAGCTGAAGAGTTTAGCCAAGACATGATTGAAGATATTGAAGCTATGCTGGCGAAAAATGAAGATGATTTTTTTAAGTAATTTATCTTCATAATGCCCTAATACCAATCCGCAATAATACTTAATCAATTTGAGGTGTTAAATCTGACGTTAACTGCGTTAAAAATTTCTGATATACGACTATATGGATGCAGGAGGTAGAGCAATGCAGGAGCAATTGCCGAGAACAACTAAATAACGAAATTTTTGCCTTGTTATCGACACGATTTTCTTCCCTCAAAATAGATCACTTAATTAA